>NZ_LGIA01000015.1 GCF_001270965.1 Sunxiuqinia dokdonensis
TTTTCGTCAATAAAAAACCCTGAGCTCTGGAGAACTCAGGGTTTAAAAAGAAAGGCGACGACCTACTCTCCCACATTTCTGCAGTACCATCGGCGCTGGCGGGCTTAACTTCTCTGTTCGGAATGGGAAGAGGTGGAACCCCGCCGCAATAATCACCTAAAATCTTTGTTTTGCTTATTTCTTCTTTTCAGAAGGGTACACAACACTTAAATATTTTTAACATATCGGGAAAAAGAATCTAAATCAACAAATAACCTTAAATCGTGCAAGGAAAGTCTACGGGTAATTAGTACTGCTCGGCTACGCCCATCACTGAACTTCTACCTGCAGCCTATCAACGTGGTAGTCTCCCACGACCCTTAAAGGAAATCTCATCTTGAGGCAGGCTTCGTGCTTAGATGCTTTCAGCACTTATCCCTTCCACACATAGCTACTCTGCAATGCAGCTGGCGCCACAACAGATACACTAGAGGTATGTCCACCGCGGTCCTCTCGTACTAGCGGCAGGCCCTCTCAAATTTCCAACGCCCACAACAGATAGGGACCGAACTGTCTCACGACGTTCTGAACCCAGCTCGCGTGCCACTTTAATGGGCGAACAGCCCAACCCTTGGGACCTTCTCCAGCCCCAGGATGTGACGAGCCGACATCGAGGTGCCAAACCGCTCCGTCGATATGAGCTCTTGGGAGCGATCAGCCTGTTATCCCCGGAGTACCTTTTATCCTTTGAGCGATGGCCCTTCCATGCGGAACCACCGGATCACTATGCTCTACTTTCGTACCTGGTCGACTTGTCAGTCTCGCAGTCAAGCGCGCTTATACCATTATGCTCTGCTGACGGTTACCAATCGTCATGAGCGCACCTTTAGAAGCCTCCGTTACTCTTTTGGAGGCGACCACCCCAGTCAAACTACCCACCACACAATGTCCCCCGAAGTTTCGGGGTTAGGTTCCAAGTAAGCAAAGGGACGTATTTCAAGGATGACTCCACGAATCCTGGCGAACCCGCTTCATAGTCTCCGTCCTATCCTACACATCACTTACCCAGAATCAATGTGAAGTTGCAGTAAAGGTTCACGGGGTCTTTCCGTCCCGTTGCGGGTACTCGGCATCTTCACCGAGACTACAATTTCACCGAGCTCATGGCCGAGACAGTGCGCACATCGTTACACCATTCGTGCAGGTCGGAACTTACCCGACAAGGAATTTCGCTACCTTAGGACCGTTATAGTTACGGCCGCCGTTTACCGGGGCTTCGATTCAATGCTTCTCCGAAGATAACATCCCCTCTTAACCTTCCGGCACCGGGCAGGTGTCAGGCCATATACATCATCTTTCAATTTAGCATAGCCATGTGTTTTTGATAAACAGTCGCATGCGCCTTTTCACTGCGGCTCTACCGGAGTAGAGCGCCCCTTCTCCCGAAGTTACGGGGCGATTTTGCCTAGTTCCTTAGCCATGAATCACTCGAGCGCCTCAGGATTCTCTCCTTGACTACCTGTGTCGGTTTGCGGTACGGGCTTTTGATACCTGAAGCTTAGAGGTTTTTCTTGGAAGCGCTTAGGACCACTATCCGATTGCCCGAAGGCTCTCGGTACTGTCTGGCTTTAGCTCAAAGCACGGATTTACCTATGCCTCTCATAACCTACACCATTTAACGTACTATTCCGTCAGTACGCGGGTCTTTCATTACTTCGTCACCCCATCGCAGTATCAAAAGGTATTGGAATATTAACCAATTGTCCATCGACTTCCCCCCTCGGGTACGCCTTAGGCCCCGACTAACCCTGATCCGATTAGCGTTGATCAGGAAACCTTAGTCTATCGGCGAGCAGGTTTCTCACCTGCTTTATCGTTACTTATGCCTACATTTGCTTTTCCAGACGCTCCACGGCTCCTTACGAAACCGCTTCAGCGCAGACTGGAATGCTCCCCTACCATAAATCCATAGCTTCGGTGGTATATTTAATGCCCGATTATTATCCACGCCCGATCGCTCGACTAGTGAGCTGTTACGCACTCTTTAAATGAATGGCTGCTTCCAAGCCAACATCCTAGCTGTCTAAGCAATCAGACCTCGTTTGTTCAACTTAATATACACTTGGGGACCTTAGCTGATGGTCTGGGTTCTTTCCCTCTCGGACACGGACCTTAGCACCCGCGCCCTCACTGCCGGAAAGCATCTTATAGCATTCGGAGTTTGTCTGGATTTGATAGGCGGTGAAGCCCTCGCATCCAATCAGTAGCTCTACCTCTATAAGACTCATAACCGACGCTGCACCTAAATGCATTTCGGGGAGTACGAGCTATTTCCCAGTTTGATTGGCCTTTCACCCCTACCCACAGTTCATCCAAAAACTTTTCAACGTTTCCTGGTTCGGTCCTCCATTTTGTGTTACCAAAACTTCAACCTGACCATGGGTAGATCACCAAGGTTTCGCGTCTAGCGCTACTGACTAATTCGCCCTATTCAGACTCGCTTTCGCTTCGGCTCCGGGTCTTAAACCCTTAACCTTGCCAGTAACGACTAACTCGTAGGCTCATTATGCAAAAGGCACGCAGTCATCCTGATAAATCGGGACTCCTACAGCTTGTAAGCGCACGGTTTCAGGTACTTTTTCACTCCCCTGTTCGGGGTGCTTTTCACCTTTCCCTCACGGTACTTGTTCACTATCGGTCTCTCATTAGTATTTAGCCTTACCGGATGGTCCCGGCTGATTCAGACAGGATTTCTCGTGTCCCGCCCTACTCAGGATACCACTATCTTTAATACAATGTACGTGTACAGGATTATCACCTTCTTTGATTCATCTTTCCAGATGATTCCACTTAATGTATTATCGAATCTCGTGGTCCTACAACCCCAACATTGCCGAAACAATATTGGTTTAGGCTGTTCCGCGTTCGCTCGCCACTACTTACGGAATCACTTTTGTTTTCTCTTCCTCCAGGTACTTAGATGTTTCAGTTCCCTGGGTTAGCTTCCGACATAATCGGATGGTCCGAAGACCAGGTTGTCCCATTCGGATATTTGCGGATCAATTCGTATTTGCCGATCCCCGCAACTTTTCGCAGCTTATCACGTCCTTCATCGCCTTTGAGAGCCTAGGCATCCCCCGTGCGCCCTTAATAACTTTCTCTTGATTCTTTTAAGGTTGAATGTAAATTTACATTCTCTTTGTTTCCCAATATGTCAAAGAACTTTATAACTAATCCCGAAGGATTGTTAAACGTAGATACTTCCGGAGTCGAACCGGACCTGTTACCACCGCTGGGTATCTGTTCTTAAATTCCAAATTCCAGGTTGTAAATTCCAAAATTGTCACCTGTACTGGACTCTTCAATATGTTTTGAACTTTGTCTTACGACTTTTTTTGTCTCTTTCACTCTCGTACTTCGTACTTATAAAATCCGTACTCATGTACTTCTTTGTGGAGAATAAGGGAGTCGAACCCTTGACCTCTAGAATGCAAATCTAGCGCTCTAGCCAACTGAGCTAATCCCCCTTGTTTCAGTTCACAGTTTTCAGTTTCAGTTTCCAGTTTGTTCCTGTCTACTGCCACTGTTACTGCCCACTGGGCTGGTAGTCCCGCCCAGACTTGAACTGGGGACCTCTACATTATCAGTGTAGCGCTCTAACCAGCTGAGCTACGGGACTGTCTTGTTTTATTCTTAGCTTTATAGCTTCAAGCTACAAGCTTTAAAGCTGACAGCTTTCCGCGTTTTGCTCTTTATATTTTAATAAAAAAGTAGTGATAAGAAAAAATGCTCTTCAAACGATAAGTTGTCTATCCCAAGCTCCAGAAAGGAGGTGTTCCAGCCACACCTTCCGGTACGGCTACCTTGTTACGACTTAACCCCAGTCACTAGTTTTACCCTAGGCCGCTCCTTGCGGTCACAGACTTCAGGTACCCCCAGCTTCCATGGTTTGACGGGCGGTGTGTACAAGGCCCGGGAACGTATTCACCGCGCCATGGCTGATGCGCGATTACTAGCGAATCCAGCTTCACGAAGTCGGGTTGCAGACTTCGATCCGAACTGAGACCAGCTTTAGAGATTAGCATCCAGTCGCCTGGTAGCTGCCCTTTGTACTGGCCATTGTAACACGTGTGTAGCCCTGGACATAAGGGCCGTGCTGATTTGACGTCATCCCCACCTTCCTCGCACCTTACGGTGGCAGTCCCGCTAGAGTCCCCAGCATAACCTGATGGTAACTAACGGTAGGGGTTGCGCTCGTTATGGGACTTAACCCGACACCTCACGGCACGAGCTGACGACAACCATGCAGCACCTTGCAAGCCGTCCGAAGAAAGGCACCTTTCGGCACCGGTCGTCCTGCATTTAAGTCCAGGTAAGGTTCCTCGCGTATCATCGAATTAAACCACATGTTCCTCCGCTTGTGCGGGCCCCCGTCAATTCCTTTGAGTTTCACTGTTGCCAACGTACTCCCCAGGTGGCTCACTTAATACTTTCGCTTGGCCGCATACTGTGTATTGCATACAGCGAGTGAGCATCGTTTACGGCGTGGACTACCAGGGTATCTAATCCTGTTCGCTCCCCACGCTTTCGTACCTCAGTGTCAGTTACAGTTTAGTAAGCTGCCTTCGCAATCGGGGTTCTGTGTAATATCTAAGCATTTCACCGCTACACTACACATTCCGCCTACCTCAACTGTACTCAAGCCCAGCAGTTTCAATGGCAGTTCTACCGTTAAGCGGCAGGATTTCACCACTGACTTACTGGGCCACCTACGTACCCTTTAAACCCAATGAATCCGGATAACGCTTGCATCCTCCGTATTACCGCGGCTGCTGGCACGGAGTTAGCCGATGCTTATTCCTGCACTACCGTCAAAACACTACACGTAGTGCCCATTCTTGGTGCAGAAAAGAAGTTTACAACCCATAGGGCCGTCTTCCTTCACGCGGGATGGCTGGTTCAGGCTTGCGCCCATTGACCAATATTCCTCACTGCTGCCTCCCGTAGGAGTCTGGTCCGTGTCTCAGTACCAGTGTGGGGGATCATCCTCTCAGAACCCCTAGACATCGTAGTCTTGGTGAGCCGTTACCTCACCAACAAACTAATGTCACGCATGCCCATCTTTGACCGATAAATCTTTAATTTAAAACTCATGCGAGTTATAAATACCATGGGATATTAATCCGGATTTCTCCGGGCTATCCCCCTGTCAAAGGTAGGTTGCATACGCGTTACTCACCCGTGCGCCACTCTCATCAGTAGCAAGCTACTGAATCCCGTTCGACTTGCATGTGTTAGGCCTCCCGCTAGCGTTCATCCTGAGCCAGGATCAAACTCTTCGTTGTAAATAAAAATTATTAGAATCCCGAAAGATTCAATCTTGTCTAGCTCGTGGAATAAACTCGTTTAATTCGCAATTCTTCCTTATCTTTCTACTTTTTCAATATTTTCAATGAACGTATTTTTGTCGCAAAAAATAACCGCAACTTGCACCGCGGCTCTTTTATATCTATGCTCCAATAGTCTTCTTGTTTTGAACTCCCGTAAACCTAT
>NZ_LGIA01000016.1 GCF_001270965.1 Sunxiuqinia dokdonensis
TTTTAGACAGCCTCTTTTTTATGACGTAATTGGCAGTCCGACAACAACAAAAACCGTTTCTAAATGTCTTTCGGCCTACCAAAGCTATGGCAAAAACATGATAATCATTCTTTCTTTTCGAATGAAATAGCTATAAATTGCTTCTTCCAATTCAAAATAAACTATGAAGGCAATTGTAAAAAGTAAACCTGAACGTGGTCTGTGGATGGAAGATGTCCCCATGCCAAAAGTTGGCCACAACGATGTTTTGATTAAAATAAAAAAAGCCGCTGTTTGTGGCACCGATCTACATATTTACAAATGGGACGAATGGGCTCAAAATACCATTAAAACACCCGTCGTTATTGGGCACGAGTACATGGGTGAAGTGGTTGAAACCGGCATGGAAGTGGACCGTGTTCATGTCGGCGAACGGGTGACTGTTGAAGGCCATATTTCCTGTGGATTCTGCCGTAACTGCCGGCGCGGCCGCCAGCATATTTGCGACCATACGGTAGGTATTGGTGTTCAACGAGATGGTGGATTTGCCGAGTATATTGTGGTACCAGCCAAAAATGTACTCAAAGTTGACCCTCAAATCCCCGATGAAATTATGGCCATTATGGATCCGCTGGGCAACGCTACCCACACGGCCCTCTCCTTCCCCCTCTTGGGCGAAGATGTGTTGATTACCGGCATTGGCGGACCCATTGGAGCCATGGCTACTGCCGTTTGCAAGTTTGCCGGTGCACGAAATGTGGTAGGAACTGATTTAAGCCCCTACCGCCGCGATTTGGCCCGCAAAATGGGAGCCACCAAAGTCATTGACCCAACGAAGGAAAGCATTCGCGATGCCATGGGCAGCCTGGGCATGGTTGCCGGATTCGACATTGGACTGGAATGCAGCGGATCACCCATCGCCTTTAACGACATGGTGGAAAACATGTACAATGGCGGGAAGATTTCTTCGCTTGGCTTACTTCCAAAAAACACGCAAATTAATTGGAGTAAACTAATTTTCAAGGGGCTTACCTTGAAAGGAATCTACGGCCGTGAAATGTACGAAACCTGGTATCATATGGAGATGATGCTGACTTCGGGACTGAACATTTTGCCGGTGATCACCCACCGAATGAAAGCCGAAAACTTTCAGGAAGCTTTCGATATCATGGAAGAAGGAAACTGCGGAAAAATAATATTGGACTGGGAATAAAATCACCGTGTTGCCAATCGAAAAGGATCGAACTTCAACAGAAATTCGATCCTTTTTTTTTTTCACGTGGAACATCATACTCAAACATCCAGTTCAACCCAAACCGGACAATGGTCGGAATGAACTACATCAGGCAAAATACCCGCACTCATGACCTTTGATTTCAAAGGTTCGCTCACCATGTGGTAATCAATTCGCCAACCTTTGTTCCGGGCCCGAGATCCAGCCCGATAGCTCCACCACGAATAATGGTGCGGGTCAGC
Source organism: Sunxiuqinia dokdonensis (assembly GCF_001270965.1). Lineage (GTDB taxonomy): Bacteria > Bacteroidota > Bacteroidia > Bacteroidales > Prolixibacteraceae > Sunxiuqinia > Sunxiuqinia dokdonensis. The sequence goes on from NZ_LGIA01000016.1 coordinate 1,456, forward strand.
AACAATTTCGCGGAAGCTGTCGCAATAGCCGTCGTCTACAAACTGCTGAAACCATTCGCGTTCCTCAGGCAAAAAGCCCGAAGTATTCTGTTGCTTTTCAGGATTATGAATGTCAATCCACAGCCGGCAAATATTGTAATCGCCCGAAATCACCAAGTTCGGGCGCTCGTTCCGCAGTTTGTTCAGGTATGCCTGAAAGTCAGCCAAAAAATCCATTTTAAACGCCTGCCTGGGACCTCCCGTAGTTCCGGACGGGAAATAGGCGCTGATGACGCTCAAATCGCCAAAATCAGCCCGAATCACCCTTCCTTCAGCATCGTACTTGGCATTGTCCATGCCGTAAACCACCTGATCCGGCTTTTCTTTGCTTAAAATTGCCACGCCACTATAGCCCTTTTTAATAGCCGAATGAGCGTAAATATGATATCCCAGCGCTTCAAAGGCTAGCTCACTCATCTGACCCGGCTGTGCCTTGGTCTCCTGCAAACACACCACATCGGGATTTTCGGATGATAACCAGTCTAAAAAACCCTTTCCCAGAGCGGCACGAATGCCATTAACATTATAACTTAAAATACGTTTCACTATTTTTTTTCTTACTTTTGAATGATAATTACAATCGAAAGATAAGCATTCTACACGCAAAATTTTAGCAATTGAACAAAGGAATCGTCATAAAATCTACCGGAAGCTGGTACACCGTAAAAGCTGAAAACGGCGAAAAAATCGAGTGTAAAATTAAAGGCAACTTTCGATTGAAAGGCATTAAAAGTACCAATCCCATCGCGGTGGGCGATCACGTTGAATTCAAATTGGCTGAAAAAGAATCGGAAGACAACACCAATGTAATCAATGGGCTGATTACCAATATTGTGGAGCGAAAAAACTACATCATTCGGAAATCCCCAAATTTATCGAAGCAGTCCCACATCATCGCTTCAAACATCGATGAGTCGTTTTTGGTGGTCACCATTAACTACCCGGTTACCACCACGACCTTCATCGACCGGTTCTTGGTGTCGGCAGAAGCGTACCGAATCCCCTGCACTTTGATTTTCAACAAAATAGACCGTTACAATCATGAGCAAACCCGACAAATGGATCAGATGATCGAGCTCTACGAGAAAATTGGCTATCGTTGTCTGAAGACTTCGACCAAAAAAAATATTGGGATGGATACGCTTAAAAGCTGGATGAAAAATAAAACCAATGTTTTTGCGGGCCACTCCGGCGTTGGGAAATCGACTTTGATTAACACCATTGAACCGGGCTTAAACATAAAAACGAAGGAAATTTCGGACTATCACCAAACCGGAAAACACACGACTACTTTTTCTGAAATGTTTGAACTGAGCTTTGGTGGTTATATTATTGACACACCCGGAATCAAAGGCTTTGGTGTTTTGGAAATGGAGAAAGAAGAAATTTCGCACTATTTTCCTGAAATGTTCAAGCTTTTGGAAAAATGCCAGTACTACAATTGCACCCATACCCATGAACCGGGTTGCGAAGTGAAACAATTGGTCAACGAGGGTGAAATTGCCGACAGCCGCTACTTTTCCTACCTCGGCCTGCTAAACACCGACGACAAGTACCGGAATTAAGCTAGATGGAATTGATTTTTGACCTAGGAAACTCGGCAAAAAAAATACAACAAAAAACTGTTTATCAGCGTCTTAATTTGTAAAATTCAAATATTTTAGCGGCCTTAGAATCGCCTATTTCATCGGCCACTGCCTGGTAGGCTTGATTTTTTAGATTCTCAACGCTCTTAAATCGCTTCAAAAGTGTTTGAATGGTCTTTTCTCCAATACCCGGAATTTCCTCCAACTCCGATTTAATAAAATTCTTCGATCGCAGCTGGCGGTGAAAAGTAATTCCAAATCGGTGAGCTTCGTCGCGCGCAAACTGAATCACTTTTAAACTTTCCGAAGTTTTGTCGAGGTAAAGCGGAACCGAGTCACCTGGAAAAAATATTTCCTCCAGTTTTTTTGCTATGCCAATAATGGCAATCTTTCCTCGGAGATTTAATTTTTCCAATGCATTCAGTGCCATTCCCAATTGACCCTTTCCCCCATCGATGATAATTAATTGCGGCAAACTTGCATCTTCGTCAACCAATCGTTTGTAACGCCGATAAACAATTTCTTCCATCGAGGCAAAATCGTTAGGCCCTTCAACAGTTTTTACATGATAATGCCGATACTCTCTTTTAGCCGGTTTTCCATTCTTGAAGACAACACAAGCGGCCACCGGATTCGATCCCTGCAGGTTCGAGTTGTCAAAACATTCTATATGCACCGGCAATTCCTTTAGCTGAAGGTCTTTTTTCAAGGTCTCCAAAATACGCTTGGTGTTGTCTTTTGGCTTGGCTAAAATGTGTTGCTTTTCCTTTTCCAGTCTGAAATACTTCGCATTTCGAAGCGACAAATCCAATAGCTTTTTCTTGTCGCCGCGCACCGGAACTTTAAATTTCACATCCTCCAGTTCAAATTCGGGTTGAAAGGGAACCAACAATTCGCGTGCATTAGAGAATATCTTCTGCCGAATATCGACAATCGCATACTGCAACAATTCCTCTTTCGATTCATCCAGGGCTTTCCTTATTTCAGTCGTGTAGGTTTGGACAATGGCCCCATTCATCACTTTCAGATAATTCACAAAAGCCGCTTTCTCAACCATGTCAATCGTAAAAACATCCACGTCGGTGATTGTGGCGCTAACAACGGTAGACCGATTCTGGAATTTTTCAAGAATTTGCAGTTTTTCTTTGATTGAATTGGCTTCTTCAAACTTAAAATCCTCGGCATATTGACGCATTAAGTCGCGCAAATATTTAATGACAATCGAAATATTTCCCTTTAAAATATCGCGTATTTCTGAAATGTATTCGTTGTAATCTTCTTCCTTTTGATACCCCTCACACGGCCCCAAACAATTTCCGATGTGATATTCGAGGCAAACTTTTGTTTTACCGCTTTCAATGTTCTCTTTTGAGAGATTGTACTTGCAGGTTCTGAGTTTATACAGTTTTCGAAACAAATCCAACAAGGTGCGTACCGTGACCACCGATGTATAGGGACCAAAGTATTGCGAACCGTCACGAACCACATTCCGGGTTAAAAAAACCCGCGGAAAACGTTCATTTTTGATGACAATCCATGGGTAGGTTTTATCATCTTTCAGCCGAATATTATACCGAGGCTGATACTTTTTGATCAGATTGTTTTCGAGCAAAAGCGCATCCTGCTCGGTTTCAACAACCAAATGTTTGATGTCGGCTATTGCCCGGACAAGCAGTGCTGTCTTTCGATTTTCGTGATTTTTTGAAAAATAAGAGGAAACCCTTTTCTTAAGACTTTTGGCTTTCCCAACGTAAATAATTTTACCTGAGTCGTCAAAATACTGGTAAATTCCAGGCTTGTCTGGCAGCACAGAAACCTGCTTTTTCAGAGTCTCAATATTTCTATTTACTGCGGAATATTTCAATTTAAAAGCCCCAATTAGTATTCAACCAAAGTATGCGTCTCGTAGTTTGAAAGCACTTCTTTTTTCCCGTTTTCGATGAATTTCAAATCGCAAATAAAAGAGAAATACACTTTTTTGACATTCATTTTCTCCACCAAATTTAGTGCAGCCAAAGCCGTACCACCAGTTGCTAAAAGATCGTCGTGAATGAGTACAATATCGTCTTCTGTCAAGGCGTCTTTGTGTATTTCAATCGTATCTGATCCGTACTCCAGTTCATACGATTCGGCCACCGTTTCGGCTGGCAATTTGCCTTTTTTACGGATAGGGACAAAGCCGGCATTCAACAAATAAGCCGCAGCTCCACCAACAATAAACCCTCGCGACTCGAGTGATACAATCTTTGTAATCCCTTTGTTTTTGAAGTTCTCATGTACTTGATTCACCACCTCATTAAACGCGCTGGGATCTTTGAGCAGCGTTGTAATATCTTTGAAACTAATTCCTTTTACAGGGTAATCCGGTATCTCGCGGATGATTTCTTTTAAATTCATAGTTGTTTTTAATTTTGTGTTCCACGTGGAACATTAACGGCCAAGCATCACTAAAAGCACGTTGATATCCGACGGATTTACACCGGAAATGCGACTCGCCTGCCCAATTGTCTTCGGCCTTATTTTGGACAATTTTTGTCTTGCCTCAGTGGAAATTGTGTGAATACTTCCGTAATCAAACTTGTTTTCAATATCGATATTTTCAAGCCGTTTGAACTTATCTGCCATCAGTTTTTCACGCTCAATATAGCCTGAATATTTGATTAAAATTTCGGCCGATTCAACGATCTCTTCAAACCGATCTAAAGGTATTTTTTCAAGCATTTTTTTGAAAGGAGTGACCGGTTCAACCACATCAAAAATTGAAATCTGTGGCCGGGCAATCACATCCCTCAACTTCACACCTTGCTTCAATGGCGATGTATTCTTCGATTCCAAAAGCTGATTAATGTATTGTGGTTTGATCGAAAAATTAGAGACAAAATCAATAATTTCATCGCGCAAACGGAGCTTCTCTTCCAATAAATCAATTCGCTCTTGCGAAGCCAATCCCAACTGAAATGCCCGCGGAGTTAACCTGGCATCCGCGTCATCTTGCCGCAATAAAATGCGGTATTCGGCGCGCGAGGTAAACATCCGGTAAGGCTCATCAACGCCTTTCGTGACTAAATCATCGATTAAAACACCGATATAAGCCTCATCCCTGCCGAGTACAAATTCAGGCTCTTCATGGGCCTTTAAATGCGCATTAATACCTGCCACGATGCCTTGCGCTGCCGCTTCCTCATATCCGGTGGTTCCATTGATCTGCCCTCCGAAAAACAGATTGCTGATATACTTCGTCTCAAGCGTGTGGTATAACTGTGTCGGATCAAAATAGTCATACTCGATAGCATAACCAGGCCGGTAAATTTTTGCATTCTCCAGTCCTTCTATCAGTCTCAAAGCTTCGTACTGAACCTGCCAGGGTAACGACGACGAAAAGCCATTCAGATAGTACTCGTGGGTTGTTTCACCCTCCGGCTCCAGGAAAAGCTGGTGTTGTTGTTTCTCTGCAAATGTGATCAACTTCGACTCAATACTCGGACAATATCGTGGGCCGGTACTTTGGATCGTTCCGTCATACATCGGCGACTCATCAAAGCCCTTTTCCAACACCTTGTGAACTTCGGGAGATGTGTGCGTAATCCAACAACTACGTTGCTTAAGTTCTGATTTTACCGCAGGCAAATAGGAAAACTTGTAGTAACCTTCATCGCCTTTTTGCTCTGTCAATTTTGAAAAGTCGATCGATCGACCGTCAATCCGAACAGGCGTTCCAGTCTTCAGCCTTCCTGTTTTAAATCCCGCCTCAGCAAGTTGATCGCTTATGAAATAAGACGCTGACTCCCCTATCCGACCGCCTTCCATTTTTGATTGCCCAATATGCATCAAGCCATTTAAAAAAGTGCCATTGGTCAATATTACAGTTTTGGATTGAAACTCTACGCCAATCTTGGTCTTCACGCCTTTCACAACGCCATCTTCAATAATCAGATGAATAACCGCGTCCTGCCAGAGATCCAAATTGTCGGTATTCTCTAAAATATCGCGCCAGTATTCCGAAAAACGGAAGCGGTCGTTCTGCACGCGCGGACTCCACATGGCTGGGCCTTTCGACCGGTTTAACATGCGAAACTGAATGGACGACCGATCGGCAACAACGCCGGTAAACCCGCCCAGTGCATCAATCTCGCGCACAATTTGTCCTTTCGCAATTCCACCAATAGCCGGATTGCAAGACATTTGGGCATACTTGCCCATATCCATCGTGATTAATAAGGTCTTTGATCCCAACCTGGCGGCCGCAGTTGCGGCTTCACAACCCGCGTGGCCACCTCCCACTACAATCACATCATAAAACGGTAATATCATCATCAAAAAAATTAGACGGCAAAATTAATAGAAAAGCTTAAAACAGAAAAACTTAAGAAGGTTTAGTCGGAAAACACGCCACGCTTCCAGAATGAAGCGGAAAAGAAGACACAAAACCGCTCCTATTTGAATATCAAAATTCGTGCAGGTATTCGTCTTCTTTGCTGGTCATCAATTTCTTTTCATCAGCGCTCT
>NZ_LGIA01000017.1 GCF_001270965.1 Sunxiuqinia dokdonensis
TCGGCCATTTCGCCGCTGAGGGCTTTGCGGTAAAACGGAAACAGGCGTTTGTGCACTTTTTCTTCAAAGGCCTCAAAAAGCGTTTTGCCCGCAAAGTAACTGTTCGACAAGCCAAACCGTTCTTTTTCGCGGCCACCTGCCAGCACGTACCGATAGTCGGTATCGAACAAAAAAACATCAATATCGGGCAAATTGTCGATGACAATCTGCTGATAGTTTTTGATGTCGGTCATGGTGGTATTTGAAAAGTTGACGCCAGCCAAGATCAATTCTTCGCCCGATTTCTCGGAAAGCAATTCAAGGCTAATGGTTGCTGCCAGCGGAATTCCCTGGGTTGAGCGAATAATGGTTTCGAACTCCTGGCTTTCCCGGGAGGCCAGCAAGCGATCAATCCGGGCGGAAAAAACATCCTGCTCTTCAATTTTCAGCAGATCGGAAATATGCAGTGCCCCGCTTTTCCCCGGATAAAAAAGATGATCGAAAATGCCGGTGTATTTGTAAACTTTGTAGGTGGTGTCGAAAATAAAAATGGCTTCGTGCCTAACCGACTCTAGCTTGACCGGCTGTCCACTGAGCGGAAATCCGAGTTTGGTCGATTTAATTTTGTTGCTTAGCAAATCCAGCAGCTCATCCAGCTCCATCAACGATTCCACGTCAAAATCTCCGTCCTCCAATTGATTGATGATCTCGGCTATTTCTTCAATTTGTTTTCCCAGTTTCTTTTTCATGGATGCAGGTGGCTAAAGGAACTTTGTTCTTTTGGTCGCTCAACTTTCGCAAATTCGGCTTGCGCGCGCACTTTTGCTTTGAACGGCCTTATTATTTTAACATATAAACAAAAGGCCGGAACCAAAGTTTTTGAAGATACCAATTTTTAGCCAGTTAAACGAGCGAACATCGATTTAGTCCGCCTGCTTATCCTTTTTGTTTCGTCCTGAAAAAAGATTGAGAATCCAGCTTTCCCTAATGGTTTCGGCTGTTCTGGCCACCTCTTCAATTCCACGGCCAGCTTTAATAACGGTCGTATCCAGGTGCTGTGCCATTTGCTCGTCATACACCAGGCGGTTGAGCACACCGTTGCCTTCATTCAGTTCTTTGCTGAAAAGCAGCATTTCCATGGTCACCGAATCCGCCCGGGCGCTCATTTGCCGTAAGCGGTTCAAGGTGAATGTCAGTTCATAGGTGATGGCCGTATCATTGACCAAGCGTCCAAGGTCTCCTTCTCCGCGATTTACCTTCGTTGAAATTTCTTTGGCGTTTTCAGTAAAGGCAAGCAGTTCGTCGCCAGCCTTGCTCAATTTTGTTGTGATTGAATTATCATTGATCAACCTGGCCAAATCACCATCGCCATTGTTAATTTTCTCACTCATTTCCAGAAGGGCTTTCGACACCATGCGGCTGTCATCAATAATCTTCCGGGCCTCCTGCACCATTTCCTGCACATCAACCGGGTTAATCGAGGCCAGCTGTCCCTGGTCTTCCACGCTGCCCGCCTCGGGCGACCCCGGATGAATGATCACCATTTTACTGCCCATCAATCCTTCGCGTCCAATTTCCACCCTGGAATCTTTCCGGATAAACTCCCGCACTTTTTCATTCACCAGCATCTCCACCAAGATGGTCGAGTCGGAAATAATGGTCACGTTCGAAACCGTGCCCACACTGATGCCTGAATACCGGACTTTGTTGCCTTCAACCAAGCCTTTCACATCTGAAAAATGACTGGTTATGGTGAAGGTTGATGAGAACAGGTTCTGCTTGCTTCCCAGGTAGTAAACGGCCATTACAAACAGCAATAAGCCAATGGAAACCAGCATTCCTAACTTTAACGGACGACTTTTAATCTTACTCATAATACTATTTTTTTAGCTGAAATAGGCTTTCACTTCCTGATCGTCACTTTCGCTTAACTGGCTGAAAGTGCCTTCGGCATAGAACTTTCCATCCTTCATTATTTTAAGTTGATTGGCCGTCATCTTTGCACATTTCATATCGTGTGTAATAATGATGGAGGAGGTGTTGTATTTCTCCTGAACCTGCAAAATCAGCTCACTGATTTCGCCTGAAGTCACCGGATCAAGGCCGGTGGTCGGTTCGTCGTACAAAATAATTTGCGGTTTTAAAATCAAGGTTCGGGCCAGCCCAATCCGTTTTTTCATTCCTCCGGAGAGCTCCGCCGGCATTTTATTGATCGCATCCGCCAAGCCCACATTTTCGAGCGATTCTTCCACCAGTTCGCGAAGCTCTTTTTTCTTTTTCTCCATCTGGGTTCGCCTGATCTGAAATTCAAGGTTTTGCCTGACCGTCATGGAGTCGTACAAAGCACCGCCCTGAAACAGATAGCCCACTTTTTTCCGGGTTTCGTTCAGTTGCTCATCATCCATTTTAAGAATATCATTGCCAAGCACCAGTATTTCTCCCTTGTCGGCCTGCACCAGCCGGACAATGCACTTGGTCAGCACCGATTTGCCGGTCCCCGACTTTCCCAAAATCGCAAGATTCTCGCCCCGCTCCAATTTCAGATTAATATCGGTCAGCACCGCGAGTTGATCGAACGACTTCTCCAGATGTTTGATTTCAATAACTGTTTCCATAGTTTTTGTGTTAAAAGCCGTAAATCAATTCTGAAATCTGAACAGCAATCAGATCGATAATGAAGATCACCAGCGAAGCGGTCACCACCGCCGAATTGGCCGAAAGCCCCACCGATTCGGTTCCCCGGTCGGCTGTGTAGCCTTTGTACGAGCCAATCAGTCCGATGAAAAATCCGAAGAAAACCGTTTTGATTGTGGCGGGAATCACATCGGCAAAGCTCAGTGAGTCGAAAGCCTGCGAAAAGAACAACCTCAACGAGATATCTTCGCGCATGTTCAGGGCGGCAAACGAACCAAACAAGCCAATGGCATCAGCGAAAAAAACGAGGATCGGCACCAAAATCGTTGTTGCCATCACCCGGGTAGCCACCACATAGTTTAAAGGCTTGGCTCCCGAAACCTCCATGGCATCCAGCTGCTCGGTCACTTTCATGGCTCCCAGCTCAGCGCCAATACCAGAGCTTATTTTTCCGGCACACAGCAAGGCGGTAATCACCGGGCCTATTTCGCGAATGATTGAAATGGCAATCATCCCGGGCAAAAGCGATTCGGCTCCAAAATCAACCATCACCGGCCGGCTTTGCAAGGTAAGCACCAAACCCATGATAAACCCCGTGATTGCAATCAACGGCAGGGTTTTGTTACCAATGTAGTATCCCTGGCGAATCAGCTCCTTAAACTCGAAGGGTGCCGAAAAAAACTGCCGGATAACCTGACCGGTAAAGAGTAGGATGTTCCCCACCTCCGTGAAAAACCTATTGAGCGAACCGACGATATTCTCTTTCAAAGCTTCCATATTGTTCTTCATCGTTGAGCAAATATCATTCTAGTCGGAACAAAATTTTCAATTCGGAACCAAACAAACGCACAAATCATTAGTCACCAACGACTAGCATTGCAGGCTAGAAGCGAAAAGCCGGACGATTCAGATTGTAGATAATTCTGCAAACTTGTAGATAAACAGCCACAGGTTTATTCAGCGAAATCAGCGCGGGCCAACAACAAAAAGCCAATTTGTGAGTTAGCTGTAACAGGTCGGTTTAAAGGCCAATCAGACCCGGTCCAATGCCCCATGAAGGCGCCAAACTTTTTTAAGCACAAAACTCAGTCAAACTTTGACTTTTAATTATCTTTGCCCCTGCATGTTTCAGAAAATACAGTTAACCATATGGATTTTACTGGGCACAGTAAGCGTTTTATTTGCCCAGGGAGAACTCAGGAATTTTGGCGGATTCAATGCCGAAAGCACCTTGCCAACAAACGATAGTCTGGAGGTAGATCAACACGAGCATGGAGAGCACATTCCATCGTTCATTCGCAGTTGGGAATTGAAAAACTACGGAGCGCTGATGGAGGAAACGGAGGTGGATACCGCCTTGAATTTCTTTCACCTGTACAATCCCATCTATCAAAACAGCATCAGCAATACCTTTACCGGCAACCTGGGTGGCGCCTACCAATCGAATCATTTTTTCAAGCGAAAAGGCGACTCTGACTTCTACTTTTACCGGGCCTTCGATGTCTATTCCAAATTTCCCGAGGACATCCGGTACTTCAATACAACAACGCCTTACACGCTGCTCGATTACAGCCAAAGTGAAAATAAAAACATTCAGAATGAAACCCGCTTCAATGTGTTTCACTCGCAAAATATCAACCGCGACTTCAACTTTGCTTTTCTTTACGACCAGTCGAAAGCCACGGGCCAATACGAATACCAGGAAAACAAGTACCACACCATTGGGTTTTACTCCAGTTATGAGTCAAACAATTGGGTTTCGCACTTCAACCTGCTTTTCAACCGGATCCGTAACATGGAAAACGGCGGCTTGACCGATGAAAATCCGGGCTTGAATGAGTATTCAGAGACCGACATCTACATTGTCAATCTCGACGAAGCCAACACCTCTTTGAACAACAACACCATTTTTTGGAACACCGAATACCGGCTTGGAAAAACCATTGAGGTGGAAGATTCGCTGGGAAACATCGTGGATGAGTTTATTCCGCGAACCGGTTTTTTTTATGAGGTAGAATATTCAGGCAACAAAAAAATCTATACCGACACCGACCAAGCATCCAACCGGCAGTTTTACCGCAACACCTACATCGACTCACTGGCTACCAATGATACGATTGGCTTTAACCGGCTGACCAACATTTTTCAGCTGAGGTTTTACGAAGCGCCCGACCGGAAATACACCTTTACAAAACGCGCCTTCATCGGCCACGACCTCATCCGCATAAAAATGCCGGTGGACACCCTGCTACAGAAATTCAAACACAGCAATACCTTTGCAGGCGGCGGAATCTCGCGCGACGAAGGTGTTTTCTGGAAATGGGGGGCCGAGGGAAAATTTTACCTGACCGGCTACCGATCAGGCCAAACGGAATTGAGTGCCTTTATTTACAAACCCATCCGAATTGGAAAGGATACCACAAGCCTGAAAATATCGGGCGAACTGAACACGATCGTCCCCGATTACTTTGAGCAACGATTCAGCTCCAATCATTACGCCTGGAACAACCGGTTCGACAACCTAAACGAAATGATTGTCAATGCCGAAATCCACTCTCAGAAATATAAACTGACCCTGGGGGCCAACTATGCCCTGATTGGGAACTACATCTATAACGATGCCGAAGCGCTGCCGCGACAGGGAAGTTCCGAACTGCTGGTGTTAGCGGCTTACCTCAACAAAACCATCGAATCGAAACACTGGCTGCTGCGTGGACAGTTTCTGTGGCAAAAAGCCAACCAGGAACAATACCTACACCTGCCCGATTTTAGCACCTACGTCAGTTTAAACTACAAAACCATCATATCCAAAGTCTTATACACCCAAATAGGAGCCGACCTGCGTTACAACACCGAGTTTTATGCAGATGCTTATGATCCGGCCACGGGTCGCTACTATTGGCAAAATCAAGATAAAATTGGTAACTTCCCCTTCGTTGATGCCCACATCAACCTGAAACTAAAACGAACCCGGGTCTTTTTCCAATGGCTGAATGCAGCCTCGGGCTTTTTAGACGGCGGATTTTGGGCAGCACCGGATTACCCGCTATACCGCAGAACATTCAGGCTCGGAGTCGCCTGGACATTCTACGATTAGCCCGAAGTTACCCAACAGATATGAATACGAAACAGACATACCGTCCATTAATCCTACTTTTATTGGTCGCCTTGCTTTTTGCCTGCACCGGACGAAAAGACCGGAAGGGTGAGAACCAGGCCGCAGACAAAAAAAACGACCTGACACGAATCATGAAATCGGGGCAGCTGCGGGCCGTGGTTGATTACAACTCAACCAACTATTTTATTTACCGTGGAAAACCCATGGGCTTCAAGTACGAACTATTGAAACATCTGGCCGAAGACATGGGCGTTCAGCTGGAAATATCCGTAAGCAACAACCTGCAGGAAACTTTTGAAGGCCTTCAGAATGAGCAATACGACCTGGTTGCCAAAAATTTAACCATCACAAAAAAGCGAGATGAAATTATTGCTTTTACCCTGCCACTGGAACAAACCCGCCAGGTGTTGGTGCAACGCAAACCCGAAAACTGGCGCAGCCTTCCGCTCCATGCCATGGAAGACTCCCTGATCCGCAATCAACTTGACCTGGCCGGAAAGACCGTTTACGTGCAGAAAAATACCGCCTACTACCGAAGAATGGTCAACCTGTCTGACGAAATTGGCGAGGAGATCGACATTGTGCAGGACTCCATTTATGGGGTGGAACAGCTGGTATCGATGGTGGCCAATGGCGAGATTGACTACACCGTGTGCGACGAGAACGTGGCCAAAGTCAATCAAACATTCTATCCCAATCTCGACATCCACACGCCGGTCAGTTTTCCACAAAACATTGCCTGGGCTGTGCGTAACGGTTCCGACGAATGGCTGGAATACCTCAACAACTGGATTCGCAGCTTTCGAAAAACAACCACCTACGCGGTGCTATACAACAAGTATTTTGAAAACAGCCGCTCCAGCACCATGGCCAGCAGCGGCTACCACTCCATACGCGACGGCAACATATCGCCCTTTGACGAGCTGATTAAAGAGGCTGCCAACAAAGCCGGCATGGACTGGCGTTTTCTGGCAGCCATGATCTACCGCGAGTCGCGCTTTGACCCCGAAGCTGAATCCTGGGCCGGAGCTTATGGTCTGATGCAAATCATGCCGGAAACAGCCGACCTGGTGAGAATGAATGAGTATGAAGAACCAGAACAAAACATCCGGGTGGGTGTGCGCCTTTTGGAATGGCTTGACAAGAACCTCAAACCCGACGTACCCGATTCGACCCAACGAATGAAGTTCGTGCTGGCCGCCTACAACGTGGGGCTTGGCCACGTAAAAGATGCCCAACGCCTGGCTGAGAAATACGACAAAAATCCGGAGATTTGGGATGACAATGTGGATTATTACCTACTGAATAAATCGGCATCGAAATTCTATAAAGACCCCGTGGTGCGCTGGGGCTACTGCCGGGGCGAAGAACCCTACAACTACGTCAATCGGGTGCTGGAAACCTACAGAGATTACACCAATATTATTGCAGAGTAAGGCTGCCTTCTTTTAGCACCTCAAAAAATTCAGCCAAAATCATGGCCGTGGCTCCCCAAATAATTTCGCCTGCGTAAGGATAATACGGCACGGTTAGTCGCCCACGAATGGTGTCGAGTTCAACCTGCCCAATCCGTTCTTCCTGTAAAAAATCCTGTACCGGAAACAGGATCAATTTCTCGGCCTCCGCTTGGTTCAAAACAAACTCAGGCTTATGATCGACCCAGCCCACATAAGGAAAAATCGTGTACCCACTAACCGGAATATACAACTGCGACAACATACCCAGCAACTGCACATCGAGCGGCGAAATGCCCACTTCTTCCTGGGCTTCACGCATGGCGGTCAGCTCGGGGCTTTCGCCTTCCTCAATTCTTCCGCCCGGAAAGCTGATTTGCCCCGGATGGGTTTTCATGTTCGCATTGCGGCGCGTCAGGCAGGTATAAATCCGCCCGTCATGCGGAAACAACAGCAGCAACACGCTACTGTATTTGACCTCCGCCATCTCCTCAAAATTTGCCGATAGTTTACGGCCTGGCGGAAGCATTTTCCGATGCGCTTTCTCGCCCGGCAAATCGCCTTTCAGTAATTGTTGAATAGCTTGTATAAAAGGATATTCCATAACTTCTAAATTCACGGTTGAGCCGGTGAATCGCCTGTTTGCCCAAAAGCGCCAAACCACCGGCCCGAAGGATACGACTAATTTAATCACCGTACCTATATAAAAAACTTCCGGGCAAAAAGTTTTACGAATAAATAACCTTGCGCTAAAGTGGGAAGGGCCATGTTCAAATAGGAGGTCGTGAGGGTTTCACTTGGAGTGAAGCCCTCACTCGTATGTGCAGACCGGAGAACCAAGGGAGTGTAATCTAAACTCTGTCTGTTGGCTCGCAGCTGTTTTATATGAAGGCTAACTTGTGTGCATCAAATATGGTTGTTATTTCGCTTTTACCAAAGTATTAGGTGTCGAATTGTAAAAAATATCAGTACCCTTTCTCCCGGATTTGTGCTGATGTTATGCAATGCTAAAGTCAAAGGTCTGTTTCACCTTGGTGTCTTTTCTGGTATGCTTATTTTAGCTTCATGTCCAACGAACGATCTCTCGTGCAGTCATTTCAATCTGTCATGCACTGCTATCAATCTTTCATGCAGTCGTTTCCATATGTCATGCACTGTCATCAATCTCTCATGCAGCAATTTCAATGTTTCATGCACTGACATCAAGCTCCCATGCAGTCGTTTCAATGTGTCATGCATTGGTATTCCTCTTTCATGCAGCGATTTCAATGTGTCGTGCATTGGCATCAAGCTTTCATGCAATCATTTCAAGCTTTCATGCAGACTGATCTATCTCTCGTGGATTCATTTCGATGTGCCGTGGGCTTTTATCGAGGATTTATGAATTCATTTCAATGTGTCGTGAACCGTTGAAGGGAAGCCGTGTAGTGCTTTCGGCTTCCCCTTATTCCTGTTTCAAGGAATCCTATTTGTTAACGATTTCTTTTGTGGCGCTTTCGGTTTCGGCAGCCGTTCGATCCCATCCGGGATCGCATCTTTCCCTGATGCTGTGTTTCTATAAACATCCGATGCCGCGGGCATCGAAAGCGCGATCGGTTCAAAAAGCCGGCATTTCTTTTATTGATCGGATGACTCAGAGTCATCCGATCAATAAGCCGAGTAGCATGCCAGTGAGAGCTTCTCCCGAAGTGAAACCCTCACTATTTGAAGCGTCTGATGCCACTCGTTAACACATTCCGTCCGGCAACTGACGGATCGGAATGACGCGTTGTTTGTGATGGGGTTCGGAATGACGCGTTGTCCATCGGCTGTGAATAAAAATTCTCCCCTGCCCTTCGTTTCTTAAGTCAGATTGATTCGCCGACTGGCGAAACGGGTGGGTTATCGCTCAAGTTTTCAAGACGATTTCGTAGAGGTCTCCGCGACTTGCCAGGGTTTTGCTTTAAAACCCGCGCTTCTAAAACCGTGACACCAGAGAGCCAAACCACCCCGGTTTTTTGTTTGCTTAAATCTGTGTAATTTGTGCTCACAATTAAACGCTTCGGCTAAAAATAACCGAAGGCGGCAAGCACAACAATTAAAATCTGGCATGAAGTATCAATGTATAATTTTTGACAACGATGGTGTGTTGGTCGATAGTGAAGCCATTTCGAACCAGGTGCTGGTGGAGATGGCTGCCTCGGTAGGCGTGCCCCTGGCGCTGGACGATGCCATTGAAAATTTCTCAGGCGTGTCCATGTCAAGCACGCTGGACTACCTGAAAACCCATGCAAAAACCGAATTTCCGGATGATTTTGAACAAGAATTTCGCCGCCGTACCTTCGACCTGTTTAAAACCGATTTAAAACCGGTTCAGGGAGTTTCCCGGGTACTGGATGAGTTGCAACAGGCGGGTATTCCTTTCTGCGTGGCGTCGAGCGGGCCGCGCGAGAAGATCAGGCTAAGCTTAACGACGACCGGGCTGATCACGTATTTCGACCAACGGATTTTTAGTTCGTACGACATCAATAGCTGGAAACCGCAGCCCGACATCTTTCTTTATGCCGCCCGCGAAATGGGCTTTCAAGCCGCCAATTGCGCGGTGATCGAAGACAGCCTGGCCGGTGTAAAAGCAGCTACTGCCGGCGGGTTTCAGGCCTATGCCTATGGCCATGCAAAAAATCGAACCAAGCTGGAAGCACTGGGAGCCACGGTCTTTTTCGATATGAAACAACTTGTTCCACTGCTGCAAACCGAATCGTTTTAACCGAACAACCCAAGGGAATCATGTCGAAAGCACGAACCACCATCACCGATATTGCCCGCGAGCTGAACATCTCTCCCGCTACAGTTTCACGGGCTTTAAACAACCATCCAGCCATTAGCCGCCAAACCCGTGAAGCCGTGATTGCGCTGGCCCGGAAACTCAACTATCACCCCAACCTGCTGGCCTTGAGTTTGCTTCGTAAGCGGACGAATACGATCGGGGTGATTGTCCCGGAAATTACCAGCTACTTTTTTTCTTCGGTGATCGGCGGCGTACAGGATTTGCTCACGGCACAGGGCATGAACATGATTATTGGCCAGTCGAACGAGTCGCTGGAAGAAGAAAAAGCTTTGGTTGAGAAATTTACGTCCATCCGGGTCGATGGATTTTTGATTTCCCCCTCGCGGGAAACCAAAGATTACGGGCATTTGCAGGTGTTGAAGGACAGCCTGTTTCCGCTGGTCATTTTCGACCGCGACTGTGAGGACCTTGAAGTTGACAAAGTGTTTGTGGATGAATACCGTGGCGCCCTTCAGGCTGTTGAATATTTAATCCACACCGGCTGCCGGAGAATCGCCCATATTGCCGGTTCAGCCACGCTGTCCACCGCACGGCACCGGCTGGCCGCTTATCGCGATGCCCTAAAAAAGTACCAGCTTCCGGTGCTGGACGACTATATCATCGAAAGCAGTGGCTTTACGCCCGAGGCGGGCATTGAGCCGACCAAACACTTGCTGGCGCTGCCTGAGCCACCTGATGCCATTTTCACCGTCAACGACGGCGTGGCCATTGGAGCCATGTACGTGATCAAAGAAGCCGGAATCTCGATTCCCAATGAAATCTCCGTGATTGGCTTCGACGATGAGCCCTATTCCTGCTACTTCAAACCCTCCTTGTCAACCGTTTGGCAACCCACCTACGAGCTGGGCATGCTTTCGGCCCGCATCCTGATGAAACGGGTGAATGCCGCCCAGGAAGCCTTCACCCCAAAAGTGGAAAAGCTTTTCCCCGAGCTGATTATTCGGGGCTCATCGCGCTGAAAAAGCATGGTGTGAAGCAGAATCTGCAGCAGGTAGCAAGCCACAAGTACTCAGCATCCACCCTTATAAAATCCCTTCGGGTCTATTTTGCGGAGTAAATCATCCAGCTATCACCATCGATGACCACCGAATGACAATCAAATGACTATCAATGACCAATCGCTAATTATCACTCCTCTGAGCATCCCCCTCAATTCGAGCTGTGATTCGGAAACATTAAAAGTGTATCTTTGCGGCCTATGACAAGTTTCAGCGAGTTAAAAGTTAACAAATCGATTTTGAAGGTGTTGGATGAACTGGGCTTTGAACAGCCCACGCCAATACAAGCGAAAGCCATTCCCGTCATTCGGTCGGGAGCCGACGTGGTGGGTGTGGCACAAACCGGAACCGGTAAAACGGCCGCGTACCTGCTGCCGATATTCATGAAGCTGGTGAAAGCCGAAGGAGTTGATCCGCGGGTCCTGATTTTAGTGCCTACGCGCGAGTTGTCCATTCAGGTGGGCGACGACATTGAAGAACTGACCCGCTACAGCGATATTCGTCATGCCGCTGTTTACGGCGGCGTTGGCTGGACCAAACACGCCGCATTGATCGAACCTGGCATCGATATTCTGGTGGCAACACCCGGCCGCCTGCGCGATTTGTACCATGCCGGGGCCGTTTCGCTGAAAAAAATAAAAACACTGGTGATTGATGAAGCCGACCGGATGCTCGACATGGGCTTTATGCCACAGATTCGGCAACTGCTCGAAATCATTCCGGTCAAACGTCAAAACCTGCTGTTCTCGGCCACCTTCGATGAAAAGGTGGAACTGATGACGCAGGAGTTTCTGGATTTCCCGGAGCGTGTGGAAGTATCACCTTCGGCTACGCCGGCGCAGCTGGTGAAGCAATCCTATTTTAAAGTTCCGAATTTTAAAACCAAGCTGAACCTGGTCCGGCACTGGCTGCAGGACGAAGAAGTTTTTAACCGGGTGCTGATCTTCGTGCGAACCAAGGAGCACGCGGAAATGGTGTACAAAGTGATTAAGCGAAAGACCGAGGGCGAAAAACGGATCCTGCATTCCAACAAAGGGCAAAACACCCGGATGAACGCCATTCAGGCCTTTAAGGATGGTGAACTTCGGATTCTGATTTCGACAGATGTTTCGGCACGTGGCCTCGATGTTTCATTGATTACACATGTCATCAACTTCGACCTGCCCCAGCGCTATGAAGATTATGTGCACCGCATTGGACGGACGGCCCGGGCCAACAATCATGGTGAAGCCATCACATTGATCAATCCTTCCGAAGAATATCACCTGAAAAAAATTGAAGAGGTGATTCGTATGCCGATTGAGGAAAAACCACTGCCCGAAGATTTGGTGATTGAACCAACCGGAAAGGCGGAACATCAGGAGCAGATGCGCGAAATTGATCGGCAGAAAAAAATGGAAAACCCCGATTACCAGGGCGCATTTCATGAGAAGAAACGCCGGCCACACGAAAA
>NZ_LGIA01000018.1 GCF_001270965.1 Sunxiuqinia dokdonensis
GTCGTGACCAGCACGCTTTTGATCAACGGTGAACCGATTCCCGATACGGTAGGAATCATGGGAATCCAAGTTGTCAAGGAAGTCAACCGGATTGCTTTTGCCAAGGTAAACATTCGCGATGGGTCGGCTTCTGACGAGGATTTTGCGATCAGCAGCGGTGAGTTGTTTTTACCAGGCCATGAGCTGGAGATCCAGGTGGGCTACAATTCCGAAGAAAAAACGGTGTTTAAAGGCGTGATTACCAAACATGCTTTAAAGACCCGCAAAAATAATTCGTCGGTTTTGATGATTGAATGTCGCGACAAGGCTTACAAAATGACATTAAACCGGAACAGCCGGTATTTTCACGATCTGGCTGACAGCGATGTCTGTGAGCAGTTGGCCGGAGAATATGGGCTGCAGGCAGATGAAATTGAAGCCTCTGATTTTAGCAACACGCGATTGGTGCAAATGCATGCTACCGACTGGGACTTCTTGCTGAGCCGGGCCGATGCCTGTAACAAGTTGGTTTTTACAGACGATGGCAAGCTCAGTTTTAAAGCGCCTGACTTGAGTGGCGAACCGGTTTTGAGTTTAACCTATGGAGCCAATATTCTGGAGTTTGAAGCCGAAATGGATGCCCGCAGCCAGTATGGCCAAGTGAATGGCCAGTCGTGGGACAACACCACGCTGGAAGTGCTTGAACTGGATTCAGCCGATGATGGCAGCGAGGAACCGGGCAACCTGAGCAGTTCAGATTTAGCAGAAACAACAGGCGTGGCGAAATTCCATCTCAAACATGGTGGACAGTTAAAGTCGGATGAATTGCAATCCTGGATTAACGGCCGGAAGTTGAAAAGCAAGCTTTCAAAAATCAAAGGACGTTTGAGCTTTCAGGGCTTTCCTGATGTGAAGCCCGGCCATTTGCTTGAACTGAATGGTCTGGGTGACCGCTTCAATGGGAATGTGTTTGTGTCATCGGTGAACCACGAAATTTCGCGGGGTGGCTGGATCTCACATGTTCAGTTTGGCTTGGATGAAAACTGGCTGGGCAACCATTTGAAAGATGTTATGGATCAGCCGGCTTCAGGGGTTTTACCGGGCGTCAACGGCTTGCAAATCGGCATCGTTTCGGCCCTGGAGGGCGACCCGGAAGGCGAATTTCGCATCCAGGTGAAGCTGCCGCTGGTCTCCGCGCAGGACGAAGGAATTTGGACCCGCGTGGCCACGCTCGATGCCGGCGAGAACCGGGGCACATTCTTCCGGCCCGAAATTGGCGACGAAGTCATCGTTGGCTTTCTAAACGATGATCCACGTGATGCCGTGGTGCTGGGCATGTTGAATAGTAGCAGCAAACCCGCAGCTTTTGAGGCCAAAGACGATAATCACGAGAAAGGCTACGCCAGCCGCGACGGGCTGAAACTGGTTTTCAACGATGAGGAGAAAAGCATTACCATCAGCACGCCGGGTGGCAAACAATTGCAGCTGAGCGAAGACTCAGGCGATTTTTTGCTTGAAGATGAAAATGGAAACAGCATCACGATGAACAGTTCAGGCATCACACTGGAGGCGGCGAAAGACCTGATTCTGAAAGCCGGAGGTAACCTCACTTTCGAGGGAACCAACGTGGAGATGAAGGCAAATGCTAATATGACGGTGGAAGGATCGGGTATGACTACGCTTAAGTCCTCCGGTGTCTTGAAAGTTGAAGGTTCATTGGTACAAATCAATTAAAAACGAAAACAATGCCACCAGCAGCAAGAGTAGGAGATATGCATGTTTGTCCGATGGTCAACGGAACGGTTCCGCATGTTGGGGGGCCGGTCCTGCCACCCGGATGTCCAACCGTACTGATTGCTGGCATGCCGGCCGCACGCTTAGGCGACATGCTCACCTGCACCGGTCCGCCCGACACCATTGTGGCAGGCTCAGGCACCGTCATGATCGGGGGCATGCCTGCTGCCCGCATGGGCGACTCAACGGCACACGGCGGAACAATCATTATTGGCGCCCCAACCGTGATAATAGGAGGTTAACTATCAACCATCAAGTATCAAGCATCAAGCATCTCGCATCATGGAAAACAACGAACGATACACTTCATTTTTGGGAACCGGCTGGAGCTTTCCGCCCACCTTTTCAAAGGCAGCCGGACAGGTCAGCATGTCGTCCGATGAAAAAGATATTGAAGAGAGCCTGGAGATTCTATTATCAACCCGGCTGGGTGAGCGGATCATGCATCCCGACTTCGGCTGTGATTTGACCGATATGATTTTTGAGCCGCTGAGCATTTCGGTAAAGACCTATATTTTCAACTTGGTTGAAACCGCCATTTTATACCACGAACCACGAATTTTGCTGCATAAAATTGATTTGATTGACGACGGCGAGAATCAGGGTTTGGTAAAAATCCTCCTTGAATATACGATCAGCACCACGAATTCAAGGAAGAATTATGTCTATCCCTTTTATATCAAGGAAGGCACAAACATTAAGAAATGAAAGACTGTAACGATCATATTCCTGTTCTTGTCCGCGATGGAACCAGCCAGGCGGCGCGTTATCCGAAAGATTTGGATCCGGCTTCGGTACAAATTGACGGTCGTTCGGAAAGCGACCTGATTGACTTTGCCTACAACTTTGCCGGATTGCTCAACTTTTACAACCTGGAGAACCAGGTGGATGGCGATTGGCAAGCTTTTCTTCAGCAATTGAAAGAAAATCCGAAAGCAGTGCTGACCGGTGACTTGTCGCCGCAGGCCAGCCTGTTCCTGTCGTTTCTTCGCCTGTTCAAAAAACAACAAGATCAGCTGAACGGCCTGACGAAAAAGCACCTGGATACGTTTTTTCGCGATGTGCTTCGAATTCAGCCCAAAGGCCCTGTTGCCGACCAGGTGCATGTGCTTTTTGAGCTGGCCAAAAATGTGGAGCCAGCCTTGCTTCAGGCCGGAACAGCTCTGAAAGCTGGAAAAGATGAAGCAGGGCAGGAGTTGGTTTACGCGTTGACTGAGGACCTGATCGTGAATCACGCCACCGTCGAAGCCATCAAATCGGTGGTGGTGGATGTGGAAAACAACCAGATGGTACATGCCGGGCAGGCTGCCAATACGCTGGATGGACTGGAAGAGGAATTGCCCGAAGATGATGCGAAGTGGCCGCCATTCGGGAAGACCAGCTTTGTCAAAGCTGATATTGGTTTTGCGTTGGCGAGCCCGGTGTTGTGGTTGCAGGAAGGAACAAGAAAGATCACCGTCACGCTGACACTGCGTGCGGACGATGACTTCGATATTCCGGCATCGGCCCGAAGCCAGGCTTTTAAAATATACTTAAGTGGAGAGGAAGAATGGTTAGGACCATATCATTCAACACCTTCCCTGAGAAAAGTATCCGGACGCTTTCAAATGCAATTGATCCTGAACCTTCCAGCCTCGGAGAAGCCGGTAGCCTATTATAACGGCGAGGTTCTGGACAGTCGTTTTCACTCAATCTTCCCTGTCTTGAAAGTGATTCCGGATACTTCATCTTCCGCTTACCTGAACGGCTTTTTACAACATGTTTCGCTCGAAACCGCCCGAATTGATGTGGAGGTCTCGGGTATTGAATCCCTGACCCTTCAAAATGACCAGGGAAGTCTCGACCCGGCCAAAGCTTTTCTTCCTTTTGGCTCCGAGCCGGTGCGGGGTTCGTCCTTCGATCTGGGCTACGAGGAAGCTTTCACCAAAAAGTTGAATGAGTTTAAGATTCATGTGGATTGGATGGATGTGCCTTCATCCAATCTTCGGACCTATTATAGCGGCTATTCCTTGTCTGGCAACCAATTTAAGGCCAGCCTGAGCTATCGCAACAAAAACGACCAGATCAGTACCAAAACCATTGATTTGTTCAATCCATCGAATAACCAAAACCGGGCCAGCTACACGGTTTCTGAAAATCCGATCCTGGTCTCCATCATTCCGCAGGTTTTGATCAACGCGCAGCTGAATTTATCGGCAGGATCGAAGAGTTTCAATCTCATTCAGAAGAAATACAACTTTTTGCCGGGAAATAACCTGGCGAAGTTTAAGCTTCCCAAGCTGAACGTCAAAACGGGAGTGCCCAAAAACGGTTTTGTGAAACTTGAATTGCTCGATGATTTTTTGCATCGCGATTACCGGCAAAAATATGTGAAAGCGACTGTTGAATATGTCGAAGGCGACCTGGTTTTGCCAAAGGAACCTTATCAACCCAAAATAAAAAGCATTTCGCTTGACTATCGTGCTTCCTCGTCAACAATCAATTTTGCACAGACGAGCGAAGCGGCGTACGCAGAAAAAGATGTGGAGTTTTTCCAGTTGGGCGCTTTTGGCCAGCGTGAGGTTCATGGTCATTTGTTGTCGAAGGCTGATTGGCTGTCGGCAAACGAAATCACACTGCTGGCGGACTATTCGCAGCAAGGTGAACTGTTGATTGGCGTGAAAAATATCGCGAAAGGACAGATCCTGAACTTGCTGATTCAAGTGGCTGAAGGGAGCGCTAACCCGCAAAAGGAAAAAGAACCCGTGCGCTGGTCGATTTTGGCACACGACCATTGGCGGGCGCTTCGGTCGGACGAGTTGCTGGCCGATGCCACCAACGGATTGCTGAAAAGCGGAATTGTGAAAATCAGCCTGCCGGCAGACACCGGAACCAGCCACAGCTGGATGCCTGACGGTTTGGTTTGGTTGCGGGCCTCGGTCAAGGCCAATCCCGATGCAGTTTGCCAGCTGATTGGGATCCACGCCCAGGCTGCGCGGGCAGAACTGCTTGAGGCCAAAAAACACCCGGCGCATTTGCTGATGCCCTTGAAGGCGGAAACGATCAGTAAATTGCTGAAGCCAAACGGAGCCATCAAACAAGTGATGCAGCCATATGCCAGTTTTGGCGGACGGGCGGAGGAAAAGGCCCGGGCGTATTACACCCGTGTCAGTGAGCGCTTGCGGCATAAAAACCGGGCCATTACGCTGTGGGATTATGAACGGCTGGTCTTGCAGGAGTTTCCGGATATCAGCAAGGTAAAATGCCTGAACCATACCTGCGAAACCCTGGAGCGGGCCCCGGGCCACGTCAACCTGATCGTCGTTCCCGATCTGCAAAACAAGAACGCGGTCGATGTGCTGCAGCCGCGCGTGAGCAAAGCCGTGCTCGAAGATGTACGCTCGTATATGGAGCCGCTGGCGCCATCGCTGATCAAAATTCATGTCAATAATCCCCTGTACGAAGAAGTTCAACTGGAGTTTGAAGTAAAGTTCAGAACGAACTATGAATTTGGATATTATCAAAAGGAATTGAACCGCGAGTTGATCGAATTTCTGTCGCCCTGGTCAACAGGCAGCCAGGCTGAAATTCATTTTGGCGGACGAATTGAAAAGTCGGTTTTACTCAAGTTTGTTGAAACCCGAAGCTACGTTGACTTTGTGTCGCACTTCAAAATGTTTCACCTGGCTTCGGGCAAACAGCCGCTTGATGTTGAGTCGGCCGTGGCAACAAATTCGCGGGCCATTTTGGTGTCGCACAGCAAGCATGTCATTCATAATTATAACAGCTAATTAGATGAAGGAAAGTCCGGTCATAGCAAAAATAAACAAGCAGGATGAGCATCC
The DNA here is from genome assembly GCF_001270965.1 of Sunxiuqinia dokdonensis. GTDB lineage: Bacteria > Bacteroidota > Bacteroidia > Bacteroidales > Prolixibacteraceae > Sunxiuqinia > Sunxiuqinia dokdonensis. The sequence goes on from NZ_LGIA01000018.1 coordinate 5,598, forward strand.
TGGAAATTATTATTGGTTGCGTTCCGAAGGACTGAAGCATATTCAGGAATTGTCGGGCCGTGTGTGGACGGATTACAATACGCACGATCCGGGAGTGACCATACTCGAAATTTTGTGCTTCGCGCTGACCGATCTGGATTATCGGACCAATTTCCCGATTACTGATTTGCTGGCCGAGCCCAAAGACAATGAACAAGCCATGCACCAGCAGTTTCTGTCGGCCATCAAAGCCTTGCCCTCCCGGCCGGTAAGCATCGCTGATTACCGCAAGCTGCTGATCGACATTCCCGGCGTCAAAAATGCCTGGCTGCACGAGGGCGAAAGCGAAGTTCCCCTCTATTTCGATCGGGAAAAAGAGGAACTGACAACCTTGACCGGCGGTTCGGCAACGCTTGATCCGGTTGAGATTAAGGGCTTGTATCAGGTGATTGTTGAATATGATGAAGACCTGGAGAACGAAAAGCAGGTTTTGAATGAAGTTTACCGTCGCTTAAACGCGAACCGAAACCTCTGCGAAGCTTTTACCGGCGTGGAACCAATTGTTCCCCAGGACTTCATCATTTGTGGCGAAATCGGTTTGGCGTCCAATGCAGCTATTGAAAAGGTGGAAGCCCGGATTCTATTTGAAGTTCAGAATTACCTGTCGCCAACTGTTCGTTCCTATACCTTGCAGCAAATGCTGGATAAAGGCAAGAAAGCAGAAGAAATCTTTGAAGGGCCGCTTTATCAGGATGCCGATCAGTTGTTGACTGGCGGTTTCATTGATGATGATGAATTGGAAGCTTCCAGCTTAAAAACCACCATTTACCTGTCCGATTTGATTCATCTGATTATGGATATTGAAGGCGTTGAATCGGTGCGCGATTTAATCATTAAACCCAATGTGGCCAAATTGCCTGAAAACTGGGACAAGTGGGTGGTTCCCATTAAGAAAGGTCATCAGGCCCAGCTTGATACCGGTTTGTCGCGCTTTGTGTTTTACAAGGATTTGCTGGCTTTTCGCTCCAGGCAGGAGCAGGTTGATGCCGAGCTGGCGCAATTGAATGCAGCGAAAAAGGCTGCACAGGAAGCAGTCAAAGTGAGCGACTTACCTATGATTCGCGGGCAGTTTGTCGATCCGGCAGCCTATGTTTCGGTTTCGACAGAATTTCCGGTAAACTACGGCATTGGCGAAATTGGTTTGCCCGGCAACGCGAGCAATGAGCGCAAAGCCCAGGCCCGTCAACTGAAGGCTTTCCTCTTATTTTTCGATCAGTTGATGGCCAATTACCTTGCCCAGTTATCTCGGGTAAAGGAGTTATTTCTAACAGATAACACCATTAAACAAACCTATTTCAACCAGCTCGTTGCGGGGATGGAAGATCGCGAAAGTTTGTTTTCCGATTGGGGGAATTTATTGGATGATCTGAAACAGATTAGCGAAGATGAAACCTTGTTTTACAACCGTCGTCACCAGTTTTTGGATCATCTGCTGGCCCGTTTTCATGAGCAGTTCAACGACTATGTTTTGCTGATGTATTCCATGTCGGGCGAGTTGGCCGAAAGAGAAGACATGCTGGAAGATAAAGCCAACTTCCTTCAAAATTACGAATGGATCTCGCGTCATCGCGGGGCGGGGTTCAACTTCACCTTGAAAGATGATTTGTGGAATACCTTGAATGTGTCGGGTCTGCAACACCGGGTGGCCCACCTGCTTGGGATCCGAAACTATAAGCGACGCGATCTGGCGCGTATCCATTACGACATTTACGATGAAAAAGACGACGATGATCTGACAGAATACCGGTTTCGGGTGATCGACAGCGAAACAGATAAAATTTTAATCAGCAGCAGTACCCGGTATTTGGACAAGGACGATTGCATTGCAGAAATGAAAGCCTGCGTAACCTACGGCGTGGATTTGGATAACTACGAATTGAAAGAAACAAGCGACGGGCGCTATTATTTCAATATAACCGATACGACAAAAGAAGTGATTGGCCGGCGGATTGAGTATTTCGAAACACCTGAAGAACGCGGGGAAGCCATAAAATACTTGCGACGGTTTTTACGCGCAAACTACAATAGCGAAGGGCTCTTCGTCGTTGAACACGTCTTGCTTCGTCCACGTGTGAAGGGGCATCCGGTGTTTAAAATTTGCCAAAGCGATGATTCCGGTTGCGTTTATAAAGATCCATATACGTACCAGATTTCGGTGATTTTGCCGGCGTGGGAAAAGCGATTTCAAAACATGGATTTTCGAAAATTTGTGGAGAAAACCATTCGGTTGGAAACACCGGCCCACATCTTTCCGAAAATATGCTGGGTGAACGAAATTCAAATGTCCGAGTTTGAAGAATGCTACCAGGATTGGTTGTTTGCCCATGCCATTTTTCCTCAAAAGGCTACCCAATATAAAAATGCGCTGGGCCAATTGCTGGATATTTTGGTTCGTTTGAATTCGGTTTATCCACAGGGAACTTTACACGACTGCGTGGATGGAGGTGATGAAAATCCCATGATCTTGAATATGACAAGCCTGGGGTCGATGAAAAATAAAGATCAGAAAAAATGACTCTTTTGATAATAAACAGGATGAATGATAAGCAACTAGCAGCAACTTTTTAAGAAACAGCATCATGGAAAGTAACTTATTAAAATTGAAAAACAGACTGGATCATTTCCAGGTGTTTGAGGAAAACCAGGTCTTAACGGAAGAACAGCTCAACCAGGTGGTGACTTATCTCGATCAGCAAACCCGCATGAGCCGTCGGAATTTACATGGCTACGGAACGGTTTGTGGTTTGCATGTCAGCTTGGTTAACCGGCTGATTCAGCTCTCCAAAGGTTGTGGGTTGACCAGTGATGGCGATTTGTTGGAATGGCCCTCGGATACGACTTTCCCCAACTTCAGGTTGTTTAAGGATGACAACGTCAACTATCCCATGCTTTTGGATGCCGTTGTTTATGAGTTGTTGCCGGCGGGAGTCAAAAAGGAGGGGCAATTTAGCTTTTCGCAATTCAGCCAGCAAAGTCAGAAAAAGCTGAGTGATTTTGCGGTCGTGCTTTACCTGGAAAGCTACTTGTTCGATCCGGACATCTGTACCGGCGGCGATTGCGACAACAAAGGACAAACACAGCTCAATCAGTTGCGGGTGCTGTTGGTTCCAAAATCATTGGCCTCAAAACAGCCCAGTTTGCTTTCAGCCGGCAAATCCTTCTTCCAGCTTAGCAAGCTTTCGATTCAGCGTTTGGTGCTTACGCCCGGATCGATTGACAGCTACACGAAGCTGGCCAATGCTTATCAATCCATCATCTCATCAACCAGCCAATCGCTGCAGGCTGCCCTGAAATCAAGCTATTCGCAATTGAGCTTTTTGCTCGCTGACTCATTTAGCACCCAAAATCCGACGCCGGAATGGAACCAGAAATTGGGACAACTGGCCGGAGCTACGACTACGGCAGGAAAGCAATATCGCTACGCTTTTTTGAAAGACCTGGTGCAAGCTTACAATGAGTTTGTGGACTCGTGCTACCAGCTGAACGTGGCCTGTTTGCCGGATATTAATTTGTCACCCAAGCATCTGTTTATTGGCGATGCTGCCGCGCAAATTGAAGACAAAAAGGATCCGTTCCGCCAGCATTTTGTAGAAACGCCATTTCAATCTGACGGGAAAGAGAAACTCCAGCGGTGTTTGTTTCTTTTTAAACGGATAGGGGCCTTGATCGAATCGGCTGATTTCACCAATCGGGAAGATCTGAAAATCACCCCTTCAACCCTGCATACTTGTTTGGGGAATCGGGCAATTCCGGCTTACTACCAGGTGATGGGAGACGCGCAGCTGCTGGAAAAATGGAGTTTTGAACGGACACAGAGAGACGAGGAGCTTAGCATTTATTCCTATCATGCGCCGGAGTATTCTCAATTGCCCGAGGTTCGGAGCCCGCTGAGTTATGATTTGACGGCTTACGATCATTTCCGGATTGAAGGCCATTTGGGACAACCTTTTCGAACCGCATTTGATACACTACAAAGCATGATTCGGGCACACAACTTACCAATCAAGGTGCTGCCCATCATGATTGAAACGGACTTTAACCGGGCGTGGGTTTGGCCGGGCTTGAAGTACTATGGAATGGAAATTCTGCATAAACTCTACCGCGATGAGCTGGTTAACAACCTGAATGAACTGAAAGTGTTCAATGTAGAGCTGAACAGCAAAGTGCAGGCGGCCAATGACGAAGAACTGCCGCCGTTGAATATCGAATCCAATTCCTTATCGCTGAAAGCATTCACGGCGCAGCAAACCAATTTGGTTAACCAGAAGATTACCGAAACGAAGAACTTTTTGGCCAAATCCATCGTTGATTTTGACCACACGTCGTTCGAGAATAATTATAAAGAAGTGGTATCGCAGGGCGCAGTGCTCAACAAAGGCATCAAAGGCGTGACCTTTGCTTCGGCCTATACGCCGCTTGAAAAAACGGTGAACAACATCAACTTCAGCAAACTGAAAGGCCTGGCTGACTTAGTCAAAAAGCGGGAGGAAAAAGACAAGGAGAAATCGATGCTGCAAAGCTTTATTGAAAGCCACCCCGGACTGGAACACACGGGTGGTGTACCTCGCGGCGGAACATTTGTGTTGCTGTACAGTTCGTCCACCAGCAGGGTCGTGGCCGACATGAGCCTGCCATATTGGTATGTCGATGAGCCGGTTTCGGAAGTGCCCGAAGAGTCGGATGTTTCGGACAACAACCTGGTGCTGGACTGGAAGTTCAACAACGATATTTTTGTGTACACCAACCAAAACAACAAGCTGAAAGAAAGCATTTCGAAACTGAACTTACAGCTGGATCAGTTCAAATTCGAATTGGATACGCAGAAAACCAACCTCAATTCGTACCAGGGAAGTATCAACACGCTTATTCAAACCATACCAAACTACCAGATCGATTACGGAAAGATCGGAGATTTGGGTGTCAATGTGAAGGATGCGGATCTGGCTGGTAATTTGGGCATCCTCAATCAAATGAATGATTATAAAATGCATTTGGAAAACCAAATCAATACTGGTGTGGCCACAGAAGCAGAAAAGGCGGTTTACAATGATATGGAGCTTGTTATGGCCGGCATTGTAGAGGACACAATCGTTAAAACGTCCAAAACATCGACCGATATTGCCCGCGATAGCGACGAAGCCAAATCGTTGGAAATAGTGGCGGATGTGTCCAAAAACCTGAAAACGGAAGGTGCAGTCAGCAAAGTTCGGGGCGCTGTGGAAAGCGTCAAGACCGGATCGACTTCCAAAGCGATTTATTTAGACCAATTGAATAAGTTTAATTTTTAATCAAGCATAACACCCCAGAACAATGAAGAAAACAAATACACATATCATTCAGGATTTTAGGATGGAGTTAGATATGGAGAATCAGAAAAGTGGAAAACAGGTGCTGGATTCGGCCAACGCGCTGATGAAGGGTAAAATCATTCCAATCACTGAAAGGGCTCTGAACGAGTGGGCCGATGAAAACCGGAACATTCATCTGGATCGGCTGGAAATTGATTTGGGCACCATTCCGTTGGATGAATTTGTGGATGCCCTGCCCGATGCTTACGAACGCCAGATCAAGGAAACTTTGAAAAAGCTGTTTGTTCATGACAAGACCGGATCGAAAAAGAAGATCCGGCAAAGTGGAGAAGCAGCTGCCTTGCTCGATCAACTGTTGTTTTACCTGAAAGAGGGCGTATTTCCCTGGCAGCATCATCAGGAAGCCTACCAAACCCTTGATGAAGTGGTTCTGCAGATTCTTCATGCTGAAAAGGAAAACTTGACGAGGCAATTGAAGCCACTGCTCAAGCATGAGGATTTGGTTAACCGGCTGATCGGCACGTTACGACCCGATACGCTCGATCTGCTTTTGGCTGAGCTCACCTTTTCGGATGTTGCCACCCGGGCCTTGCTGCTCGTTGGTGAGCTTGTTCGCTATAGCCACTTGCGGAAACTGCACTGGAGCCGCCAGCAAATTGGACTTGCGGTTTACAAACAGGCCTTTCGGCGCGTAGCTCACAACGAAGTTATTTTCACCGAACGAACGATTGCGCTGGCCTTGTATGAACTGTTTCTCGCTCTAAAACAAGATGATGAACAATGGCTGAAGTTCAGTGGCCGGTTTGCACGCTTTGCTCAAAAAGAGCGGTTTCTTTCTCAGTTTGAAGATCTTCCGGAAGCGTTGAAAAAGCTGGAGAAATCCGGTGCTTCTATCTGGGGATCGCGTACAAAAGACAAGTCAGACGTCAGCCGGACGGAAACCACGGAAGCCAGCGATGTCCGCGAACCGGCAGCGGAGAGCGAAATTGTTTGTAACATCAACAACGCAGGCTTGATCCTGCTTTATCCGTATCTCAAAACGATTTTCAGCCGGCTGAATTGGCTGCACAAGGAGCGGTTTGTCAGCAACGATGCACAATCCAAAGCGCTTTTGCTGACCGATTATCTTGTTTTTGGTGAGGAAGGTACAGCCTCCGAAAACCAAATGATTCTCAATAAAATCCTTTGCGGAATTGACCCAAAAGCATCGCTAAATCCTTTGCTCGTTCTTTCCGAAAATGAGAAACAAGAAGCAAACGACTTGCTGACTTCGGCCATTAAGCATTGGGTGGTGTTGAAAAATACATCGCCTGAAGGCTATCGGCATTCCTTTTTGAGGCGCACCGGTGTGCTCAGATTTAAGGATGAAGGGTGGTACTTGCACGTAGAACGCAAAAGCTACGATATGCTTTTGGAATCGATGCCTTACACGATTAGCTTGATTCGATTGCCGTGGATGAATAATAAATTGGTTGTGGAATGGTGACCGATAAACTCATAGGAAATGCGTTGTCGCTTGAAAGCGAACTGCGTTGGTTTGCAGCGGTTTTGGAGGCGAGACTGAAGCTTTACTTGAAGCAGGACGCTCCCGTTGAATCCATCTATGATTTGACGCCACCGGACTTTGGCGACGAGCAGTCTGTTTATTCCGAGTTTGTTCAATACTACAATTTATCATTTGCCGAGCGGATTTTGCTCCTACTGGCTTTGGTGCCACATATCAAACCCGAATTGCTCGATCCGCTCTTTGCGTCGAACGGACAAACGAACCGCGGATGGACGGAGTTTGGCGGCGTTCAGGGTAAAAACCATGGGGGATTTGTACCGACCGGCGAGACGTTCATTTTTATGATGGCTGGTGGTTCGCTGAAAGATCGTTTTGTGCTGACCGACATTTTTGGTGCTGAACATGTTTTTGCCAAGCACCAGATTTTACAGTTGGAACATGCGCCCGACGGCGAGCCTTTCCTGTCGGGAACGATCCAGATTTCGCGCGATATTCTGGACTACCTAACGGTTGGCGAAGTTCACCGGCCGGTGATGAGTTCGCGCTTTCCGGCCAAACGGATTACCACGGAGCGCGAATGGGGCGACTTGGTGGTGGATGAAAAGACTTTTCAGCAAATTGAAGAGATCAAAACTTGGCTCGATTATGGCCATGCCTTGCTGTATGATTGGGGAATGAGCAAAAAGCTGCGGAAAGGGTATCGTTGCTTGTTCTACGGTCCGCCGGGAACGGGGAAAACCATGACGGCCTGCTTGCTGGGCAAGGATACCAACCGCGATGTTTACCGGATTGATTTGTCGCTGGTGGTTTCGAAATACATTGGCGAAACAGAAAAAAACCTGTCCAACATCTTCAACCAGGCCGAAAACAAAAACTGGATCCTGTTTTTTGATGAAGCGGATGCGCTTTTTGGTAAGCGGACGAGTGTCTCGGATGCACACGACCGCTATGCCAACCAGGAAGTGTCGTACCTGCTGCAACGCATTGAAGATTACAACGGGCTGGTGTTGCTGGCTTCAAACCAAAAGGATAACATGGATGAAGCCTTCACCCGCCGGTTCGACAACATCATCAACTTTAGCCTGCCGCGCCCCGACCAGCGACTGAAAATATGGGAGCAAGCCTTTGCGGAGAAATCGACCTTAGCCGGCGATATCTCGCTCAAAGAAATTGCAAAAGGCTATGAACTCTCGGGAGGGGCTATTATGAACGCCGTAGGCTATGCCTCATTGATGACCTTAAAAAAGAATTCGCACGAAATCAGTAAATCTGATCTGATTGCCGGCGTGAGAAAGGAATATACGAAAGAAGGACGAACGGTTTGAGTTGAGGAAATGGGAGGCATTAAATGATGAAATTTAAAAACGGAGACGATATGAAACGGAACATACAGGAATCAAGCGAAACAAAAAGCAGAGCGGTTGCCAATACCGTGAGCCCGGTTCAGGCCAAGCGAAACAACGATCTGCCGGAAGAATTACAAGCTAAAATGGAAACATCCTTTGGCTCGGACTTTTCGAACGTCAAAATTCATAAAAATTCAAAGAAGGCTGCCAAACTGAATGCGCTTGCTTTTACGCAAGGTGAACAAATTCACTTTGCGCCAGGCCAGTTTAATCCGCATTCGAAATCTGGTCAGGAATTAATTGGACACGAAATGGCCCACGTCACCCAGCAGCGGCAAGGTAGAGTCAGTTCAACCGGGACGGTAAACGGCATGCCCATGAACCGGGACAAAGGCTTGGAAAGTGAAGCTGATACGATGGGGAAGCAAGCGGCACAAGCTAAATTTCCGGCTAGCAAAACTCCCTTTGTGCAGCAAGTAAAACCTACTCCTGTGTCAAGCGATGTTACTCAGTTTGCGCTACCGGCAGTTGTCGCGGCCATGGGAGCCGCCGAGTGGATTGCTGCCGGCGCTTTAGGTTATACCATTGCCAATGATGTTTTGTCTACCACATCGGGCGACGTGAGTTATTCATTTGATGAAGTTGATGGTGTGCTACTTCCTACCGGAGGTAGTGATGTTGCAGCTCATCGTGCGGCGCATCCCAATGCGCAGATTTACGAAGCGACCCACTATTTTGCCATTTGGAAAGGATGGGAAGACACCCGGAAGATGGGGATCAAATTTGGAATTACTTTTCTGTATGATGATGCCGGAGCTATTGGGAATATTTCGTTGAGCCTTATTGAAGTGTATGACTGGGCAGCCTGGGGAGGCAATGTCAATGTCAATATTACGTCGAGAAGTCTGGCCAGCGGTTTTGCCTCATTCCGGTTTACGATAAATGTTGGCGTCAATAATTTCATGGGATTAAATGAAGTGCCAGGATCCGTGCAATTACTTTTAAGAGGAGGTGACGGTGATCTGCGCTTAGTTGCCGATAATTTTTATGGTTTTACAGAAATTGGATAACACGGAGCTTTGCCTTCAAAATACGTTTCATCGCGTGTAAATGCAACAAATTACTTTTATAAGATTTTAATACACTGTTGGTATGCCCGAAATTCACATTAAAGTGCACAACGTCGATAGTCAATATCCTCCACTTGATCCACCGAAGAAGCGACGGGAGAAAAAGCTTCAAGTCAGCTTGCTCGATTGCCTTCTGTTGAAGGTGGCTGTGGAATTTGAGACGAATGACGCTGGCCTGAGGATTATATCTATTCAGGTACCCGAGTCAGATAAAATACCAGAGTCCGAGGCTCAAGTCAACATCACGACCAACCACACGATTTACGATGAAAAGCCAGCCAGCCGAATTGTGTTGAATCTATCGTATAACAATGGACTTCAAAACGAAGTTGGAAGTTGTGTGCTTAAATTAACGCAGCAAGGCATCATTGTGCTCCATACTAAAACCGACAACATCATCATTTTCAAACTCGATGGCCAAACTTAAGTGCTTTCGTCAATTTACGCGACATTTGATTTGAAAAGGAAGTCGCCATCAGTATTTTGTGACGACAGGTTCATTGGCAGGAAGTGTATATGAATCCCAACAGCAAGATCGAATATCAATCGAAAGTTGAATAAAAGAAGCTGGAACCAGCTTGCTACCCCTTCCATAAGGGGTGATAGCCCCTTACCTAGGGGGTAATAACCCCTTGCATAAGGGGTAATAGCCCCTTGTCTAAGGGGTAACAGCCCCTTGCCTAAGGGGTAATAACCCCTTGTCTAAGGGGTAACAGCCCCTTGCTTAAGGGGTAACAGTCCCTTCCGAAGGGGCAATCGTCCCTTGCTTAAGGGGTAAAGACGGCTATGGGGTCAGTTTCGGAAACCGTTTGACATCCACTTCGCGCATCATTTCGTAAATGCTTTCGAAAATTTGTTCCACATTGGGTTTGGAGAAGAATTCGCCGTCAATGCCGTAGGCCGGTCGGTGTTCTTTGGCCGATAGGGTGCGTGGTGCAGTGTCGAGGTAGTTGAATGCCTGCTGTTCTTCCATCACTTTTTGCATCATGTAGGCGGTAGCTCCTCCGGGCACATCTTCATCTACAAAAATTACTTTACCGGTTTTTTTGATCGACTCCAAAATGCAATGGTTCACATCAAAAGGCAGGAGCGTTTGTACATCAATCACTTCGACGGAAATATCTTTTGTTTTCAGCAGTTCAGCTGCTTTAATGGCGTGGTTCACATTCCAGGCATAAGTCACCAAGGTCACATCATCGCCTTCAACCATGACTTCAGGAATCCCAAGCGGCACTTTGAATTCGCCCAGATTTTCGGGAAGTTCTTCTTTCATGTTGTAGCCCTTGAGGGGTTCAATAACCAGTGCCGGATCGTTGGCCGAGAGCAGCGTGTTGTAAAAGCCGGCCGCCTGGGTCATGTTACGCGGAACACAAAGGTACATGCCGCGCAACGAGCCAAGCAACATTTGCATGGGTGAACCGGCATGCCACATGCCTTGCAGCTGATGTCCGCGGGTGCGCACAATCAAAGGCGCAGCCTGTTTGCCTTTGGTCCGGTATTGCATGCTGGCCACATCGTCGCTCAGGGTGGAGTGCGCATAAATGAGGTAATCGAGGTATTGAATTTCGGCGATGGGCCGAAAGCCGCGCATGGCCAATCCAACACCTTGTCCGATAATGGTTGTTTCGCGAATGCCGGCATCGGAAACGCGCTGAATGCCGTATTTTTCCTGCATGCCTTTCATGCCTTGGTTGACGCCCCCCAGTTTGCCGGTATCTTGTCCGAAGGTAACCAGGTTGGGATATTTTTGAAACAGCGCATCGAAATTTTCATTCAGAATGGCCGAGCCATTTACTTCACGGGCATTGTCGTCGTATGTGGCTGGCACCGCTGCTACTTTGACCGCCGAGTCGTTGCCTTGGCGGTAAAGCCGGCTATTGTACAGGTCGCTGCTTTTGTCTTTGAACTGTTCAATCCACGTGTGTAAATTTTGCTGCTCTGCGCGAACAACATCATCGCCGTGAATGTCATAAAATATTCGCTGGGCAAAGCTCAGAAATTTCCGGCGGGTGGGGAAAATGCGTTGCTTGATTTCGGTCAGCTCTGCCAAGTGGTCGATTTCGCCATCCGATTGTTTTTTTAGTTGGCGCAGGATTTCTTCCAATTTTGAAACCTCTTCGGTGTATCCACCCGTGAAATTTTCCCAGGCTGTCTTCCGCGCTTCTTTGGCCCGGCTTTCAGCTTTCCGTTCAATGGCGGTGATGGTGTCCATGTCTGCCTGGCCTGTTTCAATCAGCCACAGTTTAAACTGATAAATGCCATCGTATTCTTTTTCCCATTCCAGGCGTTCCTTGCTTTTGTAGCGTTCGTGCGAACCCGACGTGGAATGCCCCAACAGTTGGGTGACTTCCTGCACATGAAACAATACCGGGGTGTGATTTTTCCGGCATTTTGAAACTCCGTCGGCAAAGGTCTTCACCAATTCAGGATAGTTCCAACCTTTGCAGGTATAGATCAAAATTCCGTTGGTGTCCTTTTCTTTCTGAAATCCTTTCAGAGCTTCTGAAATACTGGATTTGGTTGTTTGCAGCTCAATAGGGACGCTGATTCCGTAACCATCATCATAAACCGCAACGGCCAGCGGAACCTGCATGACGCCGGCAGCATTGATGGTTTCAAAAAACATACCTTCCGAGGTGCTGGCATCGCCAATACTTCCAAATGCGACTTCATTGCCAGTCACATTGTTGTTCAGGTGCTTCTTCAGGCTTTTGTCTTCGCGAACAATTTTTGAAGCCTGCGCCAGTCCAAGCAAACGCGGCATTTGTCCGCCTGTAGAGCTGATGTCGGAGCTGGAGTTGAAGCGGGTGGACAGATCCTTTATCTCACCATCCTCATTGATATTGGCCGTGCAAAAGTGATTGTTGAAATTGCGCCCACCGGTTGACGGGTTCATTTCGTCGTCGGTGTCGCCATAAATCATGGCAAAAAACTCTTCGGGTTGCAACAACCCAAGGGCCAGCATAAAGGTTTGGTCGCGATAGTATCCCGAGCGCCAGTCGCCCTTGCGGAAGGTTTTGGCATAGGCTATTTGTGCAATTTCCTTTCCATCTCCAAAAATACCAAAATGGGCCCGGCCATTATGAACCTCGCGTTTTCCCAAGAGGCTTAGTTGACGACTCAAATAAGCGATGTAGTAATCGTTTAGGATCTCTTCGGTTTTTTTATCGCTTGTGGTCAGCATTCCAGCTTTCTCTAAAAGCATGTATTGTGATTTATATGATTAAGACTATTTGGTCTGAATTACCATAAACAACGTTCGTTTGTACGATTTGTTTATTTGCAGGCACCAGCGAAAATGAACAGTTTATTCACAAGAAACATTTTGGCCTCAGTTTCAGAATTCTAGGGAAAGCAGGCTGTTCTGCAGGGTGTAGATCGCTTGCTTTTATCAGCTGGGCGCAATGAACCTCCATCATTTGCTACAGAAAGCAAACTGCCCGGATCAAAACGATGATCCGGGCAGCCATGCGACAAGATTATAATGGAATGTTTCCGTGTTTTCGCGGAAGGTTCGATTTTCGCTTGTTGTGCGTCATCTCCAGCGCATTGATGATTTTGATTCGAGTATCCTCCGGGTAAATAATTTCATCGACATAACCCAGCGAAGCAGCACGGTATGGGTTAGCGAAAGCGTCGCGGTATTCTTCAACGGCTTTGGCTTTTTCGGCCTCATCTGTAATATCTCGGTTCAGAATGTTGATGGCGCCTTCGGGGCCCATAACGGCGATTTCGGCCGTTGGGAACGCGTAGTTGATATCGCCGCCAATGTGCTTGCTCGACATCACATCGTAAGCACCACCGTAAGCTTTACGGGTGATGAGCGTAATTTTAGGGACAGTCGCTTCGGCAAACGCATACAGCAATTTGGCGCCATGCTTAATGATTCCTCCAAATTCCTGCTGGGTGCCCGGCAAGAATCCGGGAACATCAACCAAGGTGACAAGCGGGATATTGAACGCATCGCAGAAACGCACAAAGCGTGCGGCTTTGGCCGATGAGTTGATGTCGAGCACGCCCGCCAAAACCGCGGGCTGGTTGGCCACAATACCGACTGATTTTCCTCCAAAGCGTGCAAACCCAATGACAATATTGGCTGCGTAGTTGGGTTGCACTTCCAGGAAATGTTCATCATCAATGATTTTCAGGATGATGTCTTTCATGTCGTACGCCTTGTTGGGGTCGGCCGGAACGACATCGTGCAGCGCATCAATTTTGCGGTCGATCGGATCGGTGGTTGTTTGAATCGGTGGCTCTTCCATGTTGTTTGAAGGAATGAAGCTCACCAATTCGCGCACCATCATCAGGGTTTGTTCTTCATTGTCGCCCGAAAAATGAGCCACGCCACTTTTGGAAGTGTGTGTGACGGCGCCACCCAAATCTTCCTTACTCACATTCTCGTGGGTCACGGTTTTAATGACATCGGGTCCGGTGACAAACATGTGGCTGGTTTCGTTCACCATAAAAATAAAATCGGTGAGGGCAGGAGAGTAGACTGCCCCTCCGGCGCATGGCCCCAAAATGGTACTGATTTGCGGAATGACACCCGACGAAAGCACATTGTTGTAAAAAATGTCGGCATAACCCGCCAAACTTTGTACGCCTTCCTGTATGCGGGCGCCACCTGAATCATTCAGCCCAATCAGCGGCGCTCCGTTCTCGATGGCCATTTTCTGAATTTTAACAATTTTATCGGCGTTCGACCGACTCATTGTTCCTCCAAAAACGGTGAAGTCCTGGGCAAAAACATACACCAGGCGGTCATGGATTTTTCCGTAGCCGGAAACAACTCCATCGCCGCGAAATTTCTTTTTGTCAATGCCAAAGTCGGTTGCCCTGTGTAGCACGAACTTATCAATCTCGTTGAATGTACCCGGATCCAATAGTTCTTCTATTCGTTCACGGGCGGTTTTCTTTCCGGCAGCATGTTGCTTTTCAATTCGCTCCTGGCCTCCGCCAATTTCAGCTTCGTTATTGAGTAGTTCTAACTTTTCAAATTTGCCTTTTAAGTCCATAGTTTTTCAATTAATCAATTTCAATCAATACTTGGTTTGATTCTACCGTGTCGCCATCGGCAACGTGAACTGCTTTGACAACGCCATCGAGCGCCACTTTATACTCACTCTCCATTTTCATGGCGGCAATAATCACCGCGGTCTGTCCCTGGGTGACTGATTCACCTTCTTTCACCAAAACTTTTACGATTTTGCCTGGCATGGGCGCCGCAATTTGTTTCTCACTTTGTGCAATGGCTCCGGCTCCGCGATTGCGGATATATCGTGCTTCCGCATCAATGATTTCCAAATCGTAGGTGTTGTACAGGGTATGAGCCGTGTACGATTTTGGCTTTGGGGAGGGGACCAGCGAGATGTTGTGCGAACGGTTATTTTCAATGATGGAAAAGGTTCCTTCGTCATTATGCATCAGGTCAACATTGTAAACCTTGTCATCGACCATGATTTCGATGAGATTTTCGTTTTGGTTTAAAATCTTAACGGACGCTATGCGGTCACCTAATTTGATTTCAATAGGCATAATACTCTGTTTTATAAGCGATCAAAATTCTTTTGGTATGTGTATTTTTTCCACCGATTCTTTGCCGGATTGAGTTCTTTGGTTGGGATGACTTTATTTTTCCGGTTGATAAAATCGAAGTAGGCGGCAATGATGACCATGTCCTGGCTTTCGTCTTCGCTGGAATCGTCGGCCATTAAGGTACTTCTGTTTTTCTCGATGAAATTGGTGTCATAATTCCCGCTGACAAAATCGGCTGAATCCATGATGCGTTCCAGAAATTTCAGCGAAGTTCTGATTCCTGTGATTTTGTACTCATACAGGGCTCTTCGCATGCGTTCAATAGCTTCGGCGCGGGTTTCTGCCCACACAATCAATTTCGAAATCAGTGGATCATAATGAATCGGGATTTCGTAACCTTCATACACATAACCATCGGTGCGAACGCCCAATCCAAGGGGTTGTGTGATGGTGTGAATTTTTCCCGGACTTGGCATGAAATTGTTGTCCGAGTCTTCCGCGTAAATCCGACATTCAATGGCATGCCCTTTTTGTTCAAGTTGACTTTGCTCCAGATTGAGCGTCTGTCCCTCGGCTACCTGAATTTGCTTTTTGACCAAATCGATTCCGGTCACGCGCTCGGTAATGGGATGCTCCACCTGCAAACGGGTGTTCATTTCCAGAAAGTAATAATTCCGGTCGTTGTCCACCAAAAATTCAATGGTTCCGGCACCGACGTAGTTCACCGCTTTGGCAGCGTCAACAGCGTGCTTTCCCATCTGTTCCCGTAATTCCGGGGTCATCAGCACAGAGGGCGTTTCCTCCACCATTTTTTGGTGCCGGCGTTGGATGGAACACTCCCGCTCAAACAAATGAACGACATTGCCGTGTTCATCGCCCAACACCTGAAACTCGATGTGGTGTGGTGACTGGACATACTTTTCAATATAAACGGCATCGTCGTTAAACGAGGCCAATGCTTCGGAACGAGCAGCGCGGACTGAAGAAACGATGTTCTCCGCTTTTTCGACCAGACGCATGCCTTTACCGCCGCCACCGGCCGATGCTTTAATCATGACCGGCAAGCCAATGGTTTGGATGGTTTTGATGGCTTCATCTTCGGATTGGATGGCTTCGGTGGTGCCAGGCACTACCGGAACACCGGCAGCAATCATGGCTTTCCGGGCTTGAATTTTATCACCCATCTTATCAATCACGGCGGGAGTTGGTCCAATAAAAATGATCCCATTGTCGGTGCACAGTTTGGCAAAACTGGCGTTTTCAGATAAAAAGCCGTAGCCTGGGTGAATGGCATCGGCTTTTGATTGTAAAGCAACTTCAATAATTTTTTCCGCTTTTAAATAACTGTCTTTCGATGGTGCCGGCCCCACATGATAGGCTTCGTCAGCATAGCGAACATGCATGGATGTCCGGTCGGCATCAGAAAAAACAGCAACAGTTGCAATGCCCATTTCACGGCAGGTGCGCATGATACGAACAGCAATTTCACCCCGGTTCGCAACCAGGATTTTGTTGATTTTCCTCATAATTAACTTTTAATACTTCAAATATTTGTCTTATTAAATAGTCTGGCTATTGTCTTTAAGTCTAACTTAAAAACCATATTTGCCTTAAAAAGTTTCTCAATATCTGTAATTATTCTTTCAATTTTCAAAAAAAATCGATGTTAAAAAACCTACTTGAATGATAAATTATGTATTTTTGATGGTCTTTAGAAAAAAATTATGTTCCACCAAAAATCACGCCTTCTGCTTCTGACAGTCTTGGCTGGCCTATGTTCGGTCAACGCTATTCAAGCTCAGCAATCCTTCTGTTATTCCTTGTCTTCCGATTTGCTTGTCAATCAGGTAGCCAGTCTTAAGAAAGTTTACTACGCTACATTTACGGCTGAAAAAGTGAAAGTTGATGGCGAGCTGGATGAAGCTTGCTGGGAAACTGGCCAATGGAGAGGAGGATTTGTTCAGCAACAACCCCTGCAAGCACAAGAGCCGTCGCAGAAAACGGAAGTTTGTATTTCGTACGACCGGAACAACCTGTATGTCGCCATGCGCTGTTATGATAATGATCCGGAGCAGATCCGCTCCATCTTAAGCCGGCGTGATGAAATGAACGGTGACATTGCCGGCATTGCCATCGACTCGTATGCCGACAAGCAGACCGCCTTTGAGTTTAACGTTTCGGCAGCAGGGCAAAAAGTTGACCTGATGCACTTGGGCGCCTACGAGTGGGATTACAACTGGGATGCGGTTTGGGAAGGCAAATCGGCTGTTAAAGATTCGATGTGGACCGTTGAAATGCGCATCCCATTCAGCCAGTTGCGGTTTGCCGATTCGGAAGAGCAGGTTTGGGGGATGCATATTTGGCGCTGGATTGACCGAAATATGGAAGAAACCCAGTGGAAGTTGATTCCGGTTGATGCACCCGCGATGGTTTATTTGTTTGGAGAACTTCGGGGAATCAAGGGCATCGATTCAAAACGGAAGAAAGAATTTTTGCCTTATGCCAGTACACGTTTTTCGCCCAATACTGATTTAGAGAATAAAACGAAGCTTGATTTTGGGTTGGACGGAAAGATAGGCCTGAGTTCGGACTTTACTCTGGATTATACGATTAATCCCGATTTTGGACAGGTTGAAGCTGACCCTTCAGTTTTAAGTTTATCATCGTACGAGGTCTTTTACAATGAAAAGCGCCCGTTTTTTCTGGAGGGAAACAATGTGCTGGATTTTTCCACCGGGCGCGATTTGCTGTTTTATTCGCGACGGATTGGGCGGGCGCCGGTTTTTTCGCCGGGCTTGCAAGACGGTCAAACCATGTCGATGCCTGATAACACCTCCATCATTAGTGCCTTGAAGGTAACCGGAAAGAATAAGAAGGGCCTTTCGCTGGGCGTGGTGCAAAGCCTGACGGCACGTGAAGAGGCAACCATTTATTCGGGCGATGAACATGAGCAGCTGACGGTTGAGCCTTTTTCGAGCTATTTTGTAGGCCGTGTAAAGCAGGATTTTAATGAAGGGAACACCGTTCTTGGAGGGATTCTGACGTCTTCTCTTCGTTCGGTGAAGGAGGATCACCTTGATTTTGTGCCCTCTTCGGCATTGGTTGGTGGCATTGATTTACAACACAACTGGAAAAAGCGGAAATATTTTTTCGATGCAAAGAGTTTTTTCAGCCGCGTGGGCGGAAGTGTGGAGGCCATCAGCAAACTGCAAACGGCCTCGCAGCATTATTTTCAACGCCCGGATGCTGATCATCTGACTTTTGATGTGGAGCGAACCGAACTGGCCGGACATGGCGGCGAGTTAAAAGGCGGAAAACGCAGTGGAAAATTTCGTGCCATTGGCGCCTTCAGCTGGCGCTCGCCTGGAATCGACCTCAATGATTTGGGGTACATGTATCAGGCCGATTACCTGCAGCAGGAGTTGGAATTGCGCTACCAAGTGAACAAGCCACTGGGAATTTTGCGGGACTATTATTTCGACCTGACCCAGAACAACAGCTGGAGCTACGGCGGCGAGACCACCAAGAAGGAATTGGACCTGCATGCTTTTTTGCGGTTCACCAATTTGTGGCGCATGCACGCCTACCTGGAATATGACTACAGCCAGTTTGATACGCGTGAGCTGCGCGGTGGCCCGAAACTTTATAAAGAAAATAGCTGGAAAACTCGGATTTTTGTGCAGAGCAACAATGCCAAAAAAATACTGGTGGCTGGCGGCCCAAATTGGAGCTGGTCGGTTGATGGAGTGTACAAACGGGCAGTTTATACCTTTTTTGTGCGGTGGCAAATCAGCGACCGAATCAGCATCAACAGTCAAACCGATTACGAAATTCTGAGCGACTACCACGAGTATGTGCGTAAGATCAACCTTTCAGACGACCAGACCGGCTACCTCGTGGGGCAGCTTGACCGGAAGACGATTTCGACAACCCTTCGGCTCGAGTATTTCATTACGCCTGAGTTTTCGCTCCAGTATTATGCCAATCCGTATGCCTCGGTTGGAAAATACAGCAATTTCAGGCGGGTGAATGATGGAAGCAGCAAAAATATTGACCAGCGCTATTTGAGCCCGCAAAGCATCAGCCTTGAGAATAACACCTATAATATGACCGATGCCCAGTCGGAAACTTATTCGTTTGCCAAGCCCGATTTCAATTACCAGGAGTTGCGCTCGAACCTGGTTGCTCGCTGGGAGTTCAGACCGGGATCGACCTTGTATTTGGTTTGGAACAGTTCGCGCTTTTTATATGAACGAAGCAATAACCATTCAGTCTCTCAAAGTTATGGCGACCTTTTTGGCTTAAAGTCAGAGAATGTGTTCATGATCAAATTTAATTACTGGTTTTCGTTGTAAGCCTTTCCTGTTTGTTTTGGTTCGTGTAATTGTTTTCCGGAAATTCCAATTTGGATGATTTCATCAAATTCATGGTTTTAATTTCCTTAAAGAGGAAACATTCGCTTATTTTTGTGCGATTTTAATGCTTGGGTGCAAGAACCATTTTTGCCTGATCTGGTTTTTGTCTGTCTAAAATGATATTGAATTCGTGAGACTTTCTGATTATATTCCGTTGTACAAAAAAAGCCTGCATCTGGCTTTTCCTGTTATTTTATCTCAAATTGGCCAGGTAACGGTTAGCTTGGTCGATAATATGATGGTTGGTCATGTTGGTACTGTTGAGCTGGCTGCAGCGGCTTTTTCTGTCAATATTTTTCACATTGGCATGCTACTGGGCATTGGCATTACGATGGGCTTGACCCCGCTGGTTGGAACGGTTTACAGCCAGAAAAAGGAGCAGAAAGTAGGCGAATACCTGAAAAATGGCTTGCTCGTGCATGGTGTGGCAACCTTGGCGATTGCGGTGATTATGGCTTTCGTCAGCCTCTTTCTCAATCGGATGGGGCAGCCGGAAGAAGTTGTGCAACAAGCCACTCCTTATTATTTGTTGCTCGTGGCTTCCTTGTTGCCTATGCTACTTTTCTATTCCTTTAAACAGTTTCTGGAGGGTGTGGGCAACACCAAAATAGCCATGTACATCACGCTCACTTCCAATTTGGTCAATATTGTTTTGAACTATTTGCTGATTTATGGAAAGTTTGGGTTTCCCGAGTGGGGACTAAACGGGGCAGGGGTGGCTACCTTGATTTCGCGGATCATCATGCCACTGATGCTGATTCCCTTTCTGCTAAAGAACAAGCAGTACAAACGAGAATTCCGCTTGGCCTATCGTGCGCGAATTCAGCTAAAACTGCTTAAGGAAGTGTTCGCGGTTGGTTTTCCGATTGGATTGCAAATTATTGTTGAAGTGAGCACCTTTAGTTTTGGTGCCATTATGATGGGATGGATTAGTAAAGAGGCGCTGGCAGCTCACCAGGTGGCTATTGGCTTGGCTTCATTTACGTACATGATCAGCCTTGGACTGGGAGCCGGAACCACCATTTTGGTGAGCCATAACCGTGGACTGGATGACCCCTTGCAAATGCGGCGAAGTATTTACGCTTCGTTCCATCTGGTGGTGTTATTTATGTCGATCATGGGGATTTTATTTGTGCTATTGCGGCACCAGCTGCCATTTCTTTTTACCGAAGACCCGCAGGTGATTCTAATTGCTGCGAACTTGCTAATTGTGGCCGCCCTTTTTCAGATATTCGATGGTGTTCAGGTCATTCTGCTGGCGTCGCTCCGCGGGCTATCCGACGTAAAACACCCCATGTTTATGGCCTTTATTAGCTACATGCTTTTAGGCTTGCCCATCAGCTATCTTTTTGGTATCGTGCTTGGGTTCGGCGCAATTGGTGTTTGGATCGGCTTCCTGAGCGGACTGGCCTTTGCGGCTTTGTTTTTCTCTTTTCGGTTACGAAAGCACCTTTATTTCAAATAGATAAATTCAGTTTTTTCGCGTTAGCAGCACTGTTGTTGGCCGCTCCATGATATCGCGGGCCGAGAACGACACTTCCACTTCATCGGGCAAGCTGATCCCTTCGAGTTTTCTTTTGGTTGAAATAATCACCCCATCAGGATAGGTTTCGAAAAAGTTGGCAAACTCATCGGCTTCCAGGTGTTTTATTTCCTTTTGAAGATAGAATGAGAATGACGGGTTGAATTTTTCAAAATATCGAACCTCTTTTCCTTCCAACAAATGAAGGCTCTGAGCGACCGGGTTTTCCTGGTCAATACGGGGAAAAACCACGGCAATAAAACTAGCTGCACCCAGCAGGCTGCTTATCCCGATGACTTTGATTGCAAACTTAAGCCGCCGCTTGGCAAACCAAAAGTAGGCTATGGAAAAGCCCAGCGGAATGGGAAGAAAATAAAGAGACAAGTGTTTTAAATGAGCCAGCGCCGGATCGAAACTGATGCCGATGTACAAAGCTGGGATGAGGATGATGCCAAAGATTAAAAGTCCAAGCATGGAAGCTTTGGGTCTGGCAAAGTTGAATTTAAGTTGAGCCAGCCAAAGGCCCAGTAAAAGAGCAAAATACGGATATGCCGGTACCGTGTAGTTGGGCAGTTTGGTGCGCGAAATGGAAAAGAAAACCACGATTGTCAGTCCGGCCACCAGGCTCAGCAGGGTGAAATCATCCTTTCGATTGGCAAATGCCTTTTTCAAGGCTTGCACGATGAAGGCTGAAAAAGGGAAAAGCCCGAGCAGAACAAACAAAATGGTGATTAGGAAAATGCCGCCGTGCCCTTCCATTTCGCTGGAAAAGCGGCCCAGGTTGTGTTTGAAAAAGAACCCGTCAGTCCATACGCCGTTGGTTTTTATATGAACCAGAATGTACCAGGGCAGGGCAAT
Source organism: Sunxiuqinia dokdonensis (assembly GCF_001270965.1). Lineage (GTDB taxonomy): Bacteria > Bacteroidota > Bacteroidia > Bacteroidales > Prolixibacteraceae > Sunxiuqinia > Sunxiuqinia dokdonensis. Next base: position 27,259 of record NZ_LGIA01000018.1, read on the forward strand.
GACCAAAACGATGGCCGCGCCCAAAAATGGGCGAAGCTGTTTGATTTCAGACCATTTAAACCGCTTGCTAAAAATCAGAAACAAGAGAAAAATCAGTCCGGGCAAGCCAATGGCCACCGGCCCTTTCGACAGGGTTCCCAAGCCAATGGAAGCATAAAGCAGCAGCAGGTAGATGAAACGTTTTTCCTTGATAGCCGCATAGAATGAGAAAATACTGGCCGTGAAGAAAAAAATCAGGTAGGGATCCGGCACGGCCAGGTGAAACTGGATGTTGAGATGGATGGAAGCCAATAAAACAAAGGCTGTCCACAAGCCCGTTTTTTCAGAATGAAAACGGCGGGCAAATAAAAAGCTGATTAAAATTGTCAGGGCACCAAAAACAGCCGAAAAAAAGCGGGCCGAAAATGCGTTCACACCAAAAACGGAGTAACTCAGCATCATGAAAAAATAATGCAGCGGCGGTTTGTCGGTGCGCAGCTCGTGGTTAAATGTGGGTACAATCAAGTCGCCACGGCTAAACATTTCAGCGGCACAAGTCGCATTTTTGGCTTCATCCAAAATGTAAATGCTGCTGCCACCAATATTAAAAAGGTAGCTTATAAGGGCAAATGCAAAGATAAACCAAGGATAGTATTTGGGCTTGTTCAATGGCTTGAGCATGAGTTAAACCAGATTTTAAATGATGATTCTATTAGATAACTTTCAGTCTTTTTGTTAATTTCGCTTCGCTAAATCAAGCGATTTTGGCAAAGATATTCTTTAATCGCCATAAACAGAAAATCATGAAGCAATTAAGTGTGGTAATTTGTGTTTACAACGAAGAGTTGAACATTCGGCCACTGAGCGAACAAATAAAAGCCGCCCTGAAAGACCTTGATTACGAAGCCATTTTTGTTGACGACGGATCGACTGACCGCACGTGCGAGGAAGTGAAGGCGATTAACGATGAGCATTTTTTACTGCTTGAGTTGAAGAAGAACTACGGACAAAGTTCAGCTTTACAGGCGGGAATTGATGCGGCTCAGGGGGAGTATGTTGCGCTGATTGACGGCGATTTGCAGAATGATCCGGAAGATATTCCCATGATGTTGAAAATGGCAATCGATGGTCAATGGGATATGGTTGCCGGCGTGCGGGCCAATCGTAAGGATGGGGCTTTTTTACGGAAAATTCCGAGTAAAATTGCCAACTACCTGATTCGTGAAGCGACCGGAATCCGCATGAAAGATTTGGGCTGCACCTTAAAAGTGTTCACCCACGAAGCCATTAAAAGCATCCATATTTATGGCGAGTTGCACCGGTTTATTCCAGCCCTGTTGGCACTCGAAGGCTCTACCCGAATCACGCAGGTAGATGTGAACCACCGGGCGCGCGAGTTTGGAAAATCAAAATACAACTTAAGCCGTACAACCCGGGTTTTTAGTGATTTAGTGCTGATGGTTTTCTTCAAAAAATATATGCAGCGACCGATGCATTTTTTTGGTGGAATAGGGATTGCTACCCTGGGAATTGGATTTTTAATCAATTTCTACCTGTTGATCCTGAAAATTTTGGGTAATGACATCTGGGGAAAACCCATTTTGATTTTAGGCATGATTCTGGTGATGGGGGGAATTCAGTTTATGACCATTGGAATTATGGCCGAAATTTTGATGCGTACCTACTACGAAGGCCAAAATAAAAAGCCTTACCGGGTGCGGCGCATCACGGTTACCGGTCAAAAATAGTTGCCTTAGGTGATGCATTCGTTTTCTTTCGGGTGGGTGAAATAAAATCGAGCGCCTTCGTTCACTTCAGACATCACCCAGATATGTCCGCCGAGTTTTTCAACAAGTGAGCGTGTGATGGAAAGTCCTAGTCCGGTGCCGCCCTGGTTTCGTGTCAGGTGCTCTTCAATTTGCTGGAAAGCCGAGAAAATTTCTTGCTGCTTGCTACCCGCAATGCCGATGCCGGTATCTTTCACGAAAAACTGGATAATGCCATCTTCCCGGTACTTATAGCCAAACTCAATGGCCCCTTGATCAGTAAACTTCAGCGCATTGCCGAGCAGGTTGAGGAGAATTTGCTTGAGTCGGACCGCATCCGTTTCGATCATGAATTCGGGTTCGTCGACTGCCTTGATTAAATTCAGTTGCAGGTGTTCTTTTTTGTGGTTGGCCAGCTGATTCTTCATCAATTCGTAGGTATCATCAAGCAATTGATTCAGCTGGTGTCGCTGCTTTTTGACAACAAGCTGGTTGGCTTCAATTTTGCTCAGGTCGATAATATCATTGATAATGGTCAGCAAGTGTTCTCCGCTGGTTTGAATATGGCGGATAAATTCTTCGCGCACAACATCATCCTGATGGTACTCCTCGAGCAACGAAGAAAAACCCAGGATGCTGTTCATCGGTGTTCTGATTTCGTGGCTCATATTGGCCAGAAAAGCGGATTTCAGACGGTCGCTTTCTTCCGCTCTTTTTTTAGCTTCAATGAGTTCCTGCTCGGCCTTTATCCGGTGCGAGATATCATGAACAATAGCATAGATAAAGGTGGTGTTGTCGAAAAAGATTTTTCCACTGTGAATTTCCACAACCTTCATTTGGCCGTCTTTTCGATAATGTTTCTGTTCGAAATGGCTGTTCTGCTTTTGCGATTGACTGAAAAATGCCTTGATATCGAGCTTTGGAAGGTGGCATAAATCCACAAAATAAAGTTCTTTGAGCTCTTCGCGCGTGTAGCCGTAAAAATTGGCAGCCGACTTGTTGGCATCCTTTATTTGCTGCGTTTGTGCATGCATCAACAGCATCATCGAGTGGTTTTCGTTGAAGATGTTCAGGTAGTTTTCGGCAATTTTGCGAAGCGATTTTTCGGTCTTCCTCCGAACATTCATCAAATAAATGACCAGAAAAAGCAAAAAGAAAAGTATGAGCACAATCGAAATCAATTTGACCAATTCAATCCGGGCAATTTCAACTTTTGTCTTTGGCTCGTTCAGCAATTGCACGCGCTGCGGAACCAGCGCCAATTCAATGTGATGTTTTTTGAGCTGCTGGTAATCGGCAATGGCGGTGGTGGGCATGGTGTCGCTTATTTTAAATTGCCCCGGAGTAGCACCAGCCAGTATCTGTTTGGCAACAATACCTGCTGCGTACATATGATCGTAATAGTTGATGATTGTACCACCTATAAAACCCTGGCCAACCCCTTCGTCGTAGGCGTGGTAAATAGCGGCCTGCGTATTGTTTCGCAGCTGTTCGACAATCTGATCCAACCCAAGATAGACATCTTTTAACCGATAAGACGCCATGAGCAAAACCACGTTGTCAGCGGGTATTTCCTGTAGTTTTTTGGTGTACTCAGCCAGGGTGAAGTGGCTGGTGTTTATCGTTTCAAAATTCAAATCGGGAAATAAGGCCACTTTTTTTTGAAAAACCCGGAAGTCGGCGATGGCAGTGGTTGTGTTATCAGTGATCACGTGCATTTGGGTCTTTCCAGGATGAAGCCGTTGAATCAAATTCAGGGTGTTTTCAAGCGAAATATTTTCGATAAAGCCCGTCACCCATGGGTTGTGTTCCTGCGCCAAAGCTTTTTCGTGGTCGTTCACTCCCCAAAATACGATCGGTGTTTCCTGAAATAATTCATCCTGAAATTCCATGCAGAAATTGAACGCATTGTCGTTGCAGGCAATCACCACATCGTAATGCTTTATGGTTTGTTGCTTCAGTTTAATTTGCTGAAAAACGGTGGGATTAAGCTGTCCTTCGGGGTAGCGTTTCGAATCCAAAAATTCAACATCAACTAGGTAGCCTTTTTCAGGAAAGATCTCATAAAGAGCTATTTCTGACTCCTGGTGTGTATGAAAACTGGCATTGTAGGAATAGATGACCAATATTCTTTTTTGTTCAGGCTGGCCCAAACAAAAAAATGAAGACATCAGCAAAATACTGAGGGTCAGGTATGTGATCGGTTTTGACAAAAATAGTTGTTTGTAAAGATTTGTTTAGTAAAAGGAGTGTAAATGTAATTTTTTTTGTCGAATTTAAAGATGTTATTCGTCTTCATTTTCTTTAATTCCGAATGTGTTTTTTGCGCCGCTAAAAATCGACTTCCACCAGTAGTTCACAACTGACTTTTGTGGATCTCTTTTGAAATGAATATCATCGGGCAGCAGAATGCGGGTGCGCGGATGTTTTGATTTCAAGACCAAACTATTGGTTAAAAAACTCAGGAATTTTGCTTCTTTCGTATCGCCGTCCTTCTGTTCCAGAATGGTGATTTTTAGATCGTCGTAAGCAAATCGAAGTTTTCCGTCGGCCTGGGTTTGGTTGGCGGTAAAGTCGAAATCGAATCGGTTGAGCTGGCCTGAACGAACAGCAATTCCTGCTGCGTTTCGGGTAACCGGGTTCAACGCCGTTAAGTCGAAAGGTTGAATATGCCCGCTCACCGTAAATTGGTTGGTGGGTGAGAGAAGATCGTAGGTCATGCTTGTTTCGAGCAAGGCTTCGCCCATCAGCATGGCACTGGCTTTTACAAACAATTGGGGTTTTGAATTTAGCAAATAGGGCAGGTTGGTTACCGGGAATGCCCGGATGTTCAGGTCCTCAAAATAGACCAAGCCGGGTAAGGGCCTGTCCTCGGTTTGTTCTTCGTACCGGATGCTGTAATCGCGAAGTTTCAGGCTGTCAAAATAAAAGGGAATTTCCAGATTTTTGATCAACTCCTGTGGCAATTTCGATTGTCTGTTGGTGTCGTCCGGTGTTCGTTTATCGCGATAAATATGCAAAGATCCTCCACTGGCAATTAATTCCGAAGCCGTCAGCTCACCCTGATTGAACCACCGTTTAATGTCCAGATTCAGCAAGTCCAGATGCTGGATGTTTCCCTGGTAATGGTCGGCCTCAAAGGGAATAACTGACTGAAATTGCTGTTTGCTGTACCGTGGATTAATTTTGATATCGGCAATGGACAGGTGGTTGTTCAGGTTGCTGAACTGGATGTCGCCCAAATGAAAATTGTACTGCTTGGCCTGGTCCGAAAAAGCATAGTTCTTCAGGTTCAGCTTCACTGATTTGGCGCCTAACAACCGATCTGCAGCTATGGTGTCCAAGGCAAATTCGTGCATTTCAATTTCGAGATTTGGATAATTTTTTGTTTGATTTGGACCAATTCGGATCAGCTCGGCCTCATTGAGCTGAATATTCTGTGCGGCGATTTCACCGACAAGTGGAGAAATATCCGACGGGATTTTTAATTGGTACAGGTTGATCTTCGAGTCGCCGGATCCGTTTGTCCGAACGGTTAAACTCGGTTTCTCCGCTTGAATGGACTTAAATTGAAATCGTTTTTCGTTCAGGACCTGTTCAACATCCACTTGTTCAAACTTAAGTTTTGGAACTTTTAGTTGAACAAATCCCTGTTTCGATTGATCGTTAGTATTGATCAACATCAAGTTATCAACGGTCAGGTTTTTCCCCAGGGTCGAAAAATGAAGCTGATCAGCGGTATAATCCACGTTTCCTTTTTCGGGTTTGAAAACAACCTGGGTCAATGTCGTCGAGATGTTGTCGGACTCAAAAGTGGCAGGCTGGTTCATTCCCCGGCTGATCAGGCTGTTGTTGTCGCCAGTCATGGCAATGCCCGAAGTCAGCACTTTCGATTCTTTCAGCTCATCGGTATGATAAATGGTGATCTGTCCGTCATTTAATTTAAACTGACCAATCATCAGCCGCTGCATCTCTTTGGGCAGCGGAACTTCAATATCCTGGAAAACCACTTGTTTCCGCTGTGCCTGCGAACGATACAAGTTGATGGTTGGCTGTTGAATTAAAAAGCGGTCCACGTCAAGTTTCTGTTCAAAATAGGCCTCTTCCAAATCAATACCTTGTAGTTTGATTTCCGGAATGTTGATGTGAAAATGCAAGGGCAGATCGCCGTAGATGCGGCTGCTGATGTCGGGGTACAAAATGGCGTTCCGGATGTAGATTTCAGATTTTTTTGATGAAATGCCGATTTCGCTGGCTTGCAGGTTGTGCACATCATCGGACAGCTGAAATAGCTGGTTTTCAATTTTCAATTCGAAATCATCGGCAAAGAACAAGCGATCTTTTTCAATCTCGGTTTCATTGAGAAGAAAGTTCTCCAGCTCAACGCTAAACTTGTTGTTGAATGAGCTGGTTTTTCCGCGCCGGCTGTGTGTTACCAGTTCGATATTGCCGTTGGGTGCCTCTATTTTTCCAATCGATATATTTTCGATATAGTTGTTCAGCAATTCATATAATTCGCGGGGACTTGTTTTTTTTCTCCTGTTTTCGGGATTCGAGAAAACTTCAAGATAAATACTGGGCTCAACAATTGAAAAGTTATTAATTCGCAGGTTTTTTCTGAAAAAAGCCTGATGGATGTTCGTGTTACTTAAAACGAGCGCCGGAATTTTGATGTCGTAAATCTGTGATCGATTGTAGCGTTTCAGCAAGCGGGCATTTCGTCCCGGGGCATCGGGAAACAAGTGCAGGTTTTTCATGCCAACCCTGTTTGTGTGCGACGACACGACAATTTCATCGACCTTTAAACGATGGATTTGGTCGATCAATTTCATGTTGTAGTTGGAAAAAGTCAAATCGATGTTGGTGGCAAAAAAGAGTTTGTCGGTTCGTTCCGCACTGATGGAGTCTAAGGAAAAGTCGGTGAGCTTAAAGTTGAAGTCGGACGAAATTTCGCCGGAACGTTGCGGCCCATCCTCATTGTTAATTACCAGCCTTCCATTGTTAAATTCAACCACGTTGGCATAAACCCCTTTAATGTAATTTCGGATGAAGTGGTACAGCAAACTGTTGGTTTCAATTTGTTCTTTTCGCTTTTTTTCGCCTTGGTTAATAATGACTTCCGGCTGGAAGGCCAAAACCGACTGCAAGGGCATCTCGCGCAAGTGGAACAGCTTTTTCAGGTCAATGTCCATTAAGCGAATACTGTCGCACATCATGTCAACCGTGGTGATTTCGGTGGCCGGGTTCAAACTTGGTTTGAGTTGCAGCTGGTCGGCCTGGATGTAGTTGTTTCTGGTGTTGGCAACAATGTTGGTCGCATCAAACCGGTGCACCTCGTCATTCATCAACAGGTAGTAATTGTCAATATGCAGGTAGAGGTTTTCAGAATATAAAATCCGGTTGGGATCATTAAACGAGTGGTCGTTGAGCACAAAACTGTCGAGCTGAACATCCAGGTCATAAAACTCCTGAATGCTGAGCTTGTCGTCGTTTTTTCTTTCAATCTGCAGTTTCCGGGCATTCATTGCCAGGTGCAAAATCGATAGCTGGTCGAATTCGCCTTCAACCAGCTGAAACAAATCGAAGGCCTTGACCTGCTTCAAATTTATTTCGGGTGCATCTTTCCGGGGCATCACTTTTATGTCGGCTTTGTGCAAAAACAAAGAGTCAATTTGAATGCTGTCCGTTTGAAAGAGCTTGTTGAATTGATCTGATTTGATCCGGATGTCAGGTATTTCAACAAAGTACTGGGTATTGTTTTGCTGCTTATTTGAAGTAGGAGCCAGCTTGATTTTTATGCCCTTAATGTCTTTGTTTTTCAATGAATACTGAATTTTTTGTATGTTGAGTTGGTGGATGCTGTCGCCCAAGGCTCTTTGGTAGTTATCGATGCCCAGAAAAATATCGTCGGCTTCAAAAAAGCCAACACGTCGTTTGATCATTGACGAGTCGGTCTGAAAATTCGAAACTTCGACGTTGAAGTTGAGCTCGGCCAGGCGGTCTCTTTGATTTTCGTCCACCAGCTGTTCACTGAGAATACCCGCATTCGTCAGTTCAATCTGATCGATGGAAATGGATTCAAGATGCCGGTTGAAAAGCGATTTGAGTTGCCTGACAAAGCTGAAGGGGCTTTGCTCTTTTGCTGTTGCTGTCGTATCCCGGGGCATATTCCAGGCCGGCGAATCGATTTGCAACTTTTTTATATGCAGCTTCTTTTCGAGCATAAGTTGCAGCAGATTGATTCGTCGGAAAGCAAGAGTCTGTGCATTCAAAAAGTCGATGCTGGTTGAATCGTTTTGCTTTTTGACCTCAATTTTAGTCAAAACGATACTCCGGGTAAACAGATTGACCGATAAGTCTTCGACGTTTAACGAGTAAACACCTGCGGTATTTCCCTGCAACTGCGCGTTGAGTTCGTCTTTGACCAATCTTTCAGCAAAGATTGCGAGAAGCACGAGCCCAAGCAGTAGCAGTCCCGAAGCAAGTATTAATACCCACTTGGTCAGTTGTTTCCGTATGTTTTTATCCGCTGAGTTCATTCCTTGTCAACTAGCAAACTTAATGCATGATATATTAGAGATCAATTTTATAAAAAAAGTTGCGTATTCAAAGGAAAATCGGATTTTGATTCGTTTTGACCGGCATAAAAATGAAAGGTGTTTTATAACGTATTAATTTAAAACGCGCCGACACACATTTTTTTTATTTTTAGGGCCGATTGAACGAAAATCAGTCGTGAATCGGTTCAGAAAATTAATTGAATGGCTTCGAATTGCGCGCGGGGTGTTCTGTTCCGTTCTCTTTTGTTGGCTGATTTATGATAAAGAATACGATGAGAAAGATTGTATTGTCTGGTGTGTTTTTGTTGCTCTGTTTGGCTGGAATCGGTCAAAAAACTGAAGTTTTGGTGGTTACTGGAGGACATGATTTTGACCGGCAAGCCTTTGCCGGCTTGTTCGACTCGCTGGAGCAAATTGTCTGGGAAGAACTGGTTCAGCCCAAAGCTAACCAGCTGATGCTGGAAACTGGCTTTGAGCAATATGATGTGCTTGCTTTTTATGACATGTTTCAAGAGATTTCGAACGACGAGCAGGCAGCTTTTTTAAAATTGCTTGAGCAAGGAAAGCCGATGCTGTTTTTGCATCATGCGCTGGTCTCGTATCAGGAATGGGATGAATTTCAAAACATTGTGGGTGGCCGGTATTACGACCAGGAACGTTATAAAAACACGCCGGAGAATGGTTTTTCCACTTATCTGCACGATACCAATATTCCGGTTCGGCTGCTGGCGCCTGAACATCCGGTCACTTCGGGCTTAAAGGATTTTACCCTGTTTGATGAAGTTTACGGAAACACCTGGGTATCGCCCGATGTGACCCCGTTGCTGGGAACCAATCATCGGGAGAGTAGTCCGATCATTGGCTGGGAACATACTTACGGCGCGTCGAAAGTAATTTACCTGCAACCCGGGCATGGCAAATCGAGTTACGAAAACCCCAATTACCGCAGGTTGTTGCAAAATGCCTTGCTGTATCTTTCAAAATAATTAGATCTAATCAAATAAACTAAAATCTTAATTTATGGAGAACGTGAATCAAAAAAGACTATTTATTGCCAGTTGCCTGGCTTTGCTGGTGACAGCCATCACTTTTGCTATTCGGGCAAAAATTGAAGGGGTATTTTCAACCGATTATGGACTGACCAAGGAGCAGGTTGGTTATGCTTTTGGTCCGGCATTTTGGGGCTTTGCGCTGGCCATGTTTTTTGGTGGATTTATTATCGACCTGGTAAAAACCCGTACGATTGTTTGGCTGGCATTTGGAATGCATGTGGTTGGTATTATTTTGCTGCTGCTGGCCCGCGATATGACTTCCTTGTTTGTTGCCAACGTTTTTATCGGGTTCGGAAATGGTAGTGTTGAAGCCGCATGTAACCCTTTGGTTGCTACTTTATTTCCGAATAATAAAACGAAAATGCTGAACCGTTTTCACGTTTGGTTTCCGGGCGGAATCGTCATTGGCGGCGTATTGGCCTGGTTGGTGATGGACGTGGCCGGCTTGCGCTGGGAAATTCTGGTTAGCCTGCTGTTTATTCCGCTGGCCATTTATGGTTTTCTTTTCCTGGGACAAAAAATTCCGGAAACTGAGCGTGTAACGAGTGGCGTTTCCTATAAGGAAATGATGCGCAATATTGGGGCTCCCTACACAATTATTGCAACCGTGTTGTTAATGATTTTGGCCGCGTCGATCCCGTCGATGAGTTTAAATTTTGACAGCACGTGGCCGTATTTGATTGTGGCGGCTATTGTTGTTTTGGTTGTTGTTGAAGGGCGATTGGTGAATAAGATCAGCCTGATTTTTCCTTTGGTCCTGTTGGCCATGTTGCTCACGGCTTCAACGGAGCTGGGCACGACACAGTGGATTAATGCCCTGCTGATGACCAATGGGATTAACCCGATGATCATTCTGGTGGTGGTTACCGGAATCATGGCGGTTGGACGTTTCTTTGCCGGTGGATTGATTCATCGCTTAAATCCGATTGGCGTATTGCTGGGCTCAGCTGTCATCGCCACCATTGGTTTGCTTTTGCTAAGTATTTCGAGTGGTGCCGCCATGACCTTGGGCGCTGCAGCCGTTTTTGCCGTTGGCGTTTGCTATTTTTGGCCAACCATGATTGGTGTTGCCTCGGAATATATTCCGAAAAGCGGGGCTTTGGGAATGTCAATTTTAGGTGGTGCCGGCTTTGTGGCTACGTCCATGGTGTTGCCAATTATGGGAAAATCGATCGAAACTGCGGGCCCTCAAATCACACTTCGCAATATGTCGGTTTTGCCGCTTATTTTAATTGTGATTTTTATCGTGTTGTACCTGGTTGTCAAGAACAAAAAATCAACAGCGTTATAGCTTGTTGAAAAATAACGAGATGAGTCCGTCTTTACAGGTCGTTTCAGTGTTGTGCTGAAACGACCTGTTTTTTTGCGCTGACAGAATCATCAACGGGCACCGAATCAGCGTTTCTATGCTGTTCATTGGGCTTTCCTCTGTTTTCGATGCGCGAAAATCCTAAACAAATCAACTTGTGCCTTGTTTTCTTCTAAACGAAAAATTGCAGCTTGACGTTCTTTTTCTCTGAAGCTTTCAGAAAGTAGAATGTGCTGTAAGATATTGGTTTATAATTGTTTAAAAAAAGAAACTGTGTGATGAAGTTCATCAATCTTTTGCTGTTGGCGGTGGTGTTTGTGTCATGCAACAGTGGATCGCATAAAATTAATACCATTACGGCCGATTCGGACAACGGCGGATTGACCCTGCCCGAGGATTTTTGTGCCTTGGTAGTGGCCGACGACCTGGGCCCGGCCCGGCATATTCAGGTGAATGATCAGGGCGATATTTACATTTCGCTGAACCGGTTGCACAAGGGCGGCGGAATTGCCTGCCTGCGTGATACCACAAACGATGGCCGTGCCGATTTAATTCAATACTTTGGAAGGCATCACGGAACGGGAATTGCTTTCTGGAACAACCACCTTTATTTTGGATCGGACACCCTGGTGGTTCGATACCCAATGGTTTACGGCCAGCTTCTTCCTCACGACGGGGAGGAAATTGTAGTAACCGGCTTGCCGATCAATAATCAGCATGCTGCCAAACCCCTGACTTTTGATCAGGCAGGAAATTTATATGTGACGGTTGGTGCGCCTTCAAACGCCTGCATGGAACAAACCCGAACCAAGGGCTCGCCCGGCATGGATCCTTGTCCTTTGCTGGAACGGCATGGTGGGATCTGGCAGTTCCGGGCTGATCAATTGAAACAGGACCAGGTGGAAGACGGCCTGAGGTATGCCACCGGAATTCGGCACGCCGTAGCCGTTGACTGGAATGGCGCAGAAAATACCTTGTATGCCTTACAGCACGGGCGCGATCAGTTGCACCAGTTTTTCCCGGAGCTTTATGATGAGAAGCAAAGTGCTGAGCTCCCGGCAGAGGAGTTGCTACTGGTTGAAGAAGGATCGGATTTTGGATGGCCGTACTGTTATTACGATCCCATTACACAGCAAAAAGTGTTGGGGCCCGAATATGGTGGCGATGGAACTGAGGTGGGCGTGTGCGCTGCCAAGGACGATCCGATTTTGGCTTTCCCCGCACATGTGGCACCCAATGATTTGCTTTTCTATACGGGCGACATGTTCCCCGAACGGTATCAGAACGGCGCATTCATTGCGTTTCACGGTTCGTGGAACCGGGCGCCCGAAGTGCAGGAAGGCTACTACGTCGTTTTTGTTCCCTTTGAAGGGAAGATTCCGTCCGGGGACTGGGAAATATTTGCCGATGGATTTGCCGGTGTTAGTCCGGTGAACAGCCCCGCCGATGCTCAATATCGTCCGTGTGGTTTGGCGCAGGGACCCGACGGTTCGTTGTTTGTTACCGACGACGTGAAAGGGCGCGTGTGGCGGATCATGTATAATCCGGCCAATTAATTCAATTTATAAATGAAAATGCATTCGTAGTGAGACAGTTCTATTTTTATTCAATCATGTTATTCGTCTTCGTACTTGGTTCTTGCAGCGGAAAAAAATCTGCGAACAACAATCAAGAACAATCTGAAAATCCGAAAGAATTATCTGACGTGACCGGCACCCAAGCTCTGGGAGAGCCACATCCGGGAAAGGCGGTCTATCAAAAATATTGCCTGACTTGTCACCAGTCCGATGGTTCTGGAGTTCCAGGCATGTTTCCTCCACTCAGTCCAAACGAATGGATTGCCGATAAGGACAAGATGATTGAATTGATGTTAAACGGACAAAGTGGAGAAATTACGGTAAATGGTGAAGTGTACAACAGTTTGATGCCTGCCCATGACTTCTTGTCTGATGAGCAGATTGCCGATGTGATTTCGTATGTGCGAATGAGTTTTGGTAACGATTTGGAAGCAGTAAGCCAAGAAGAAGTGGCAGCAGCCCGTTAAAAACGGGGTGACGCTTGTTTGATGAGTTTGCCAGCCTGCATTTTTCCTCTTGATTGCCAGCGAATAATGTAGCGTCCGGTGGGAAGCTTTTCCAGGTTGATTTGCTGGCTTAAAGGCATTTGTTGCTGCCAAATCAGGCTGCCTTGATAAGTATGCACGGAGATGATGCTGGCGCTATCGGCGGTAGAGAAGTTAACGAGTCCGCTGGTTGGGTTTGGATAAAAAAAAGAGGTTTGTACAATCGTGTCCGGGCTTTCTGTCACGAAACTAACTTCGTATAAAGCAACTTCGTGCAGGATAACCGGGATTTTCGAATAACCTAAATCCAGAACCAGCCGTGCCTGGTTGTCCGTGCTGCTTGGCATTTGAAAATTTATCGTGAAAAGTTGTGGTGCCGGGCCTAAATTTAAAGTTTCATATCCGCTGTAAGAATTCCAGGGATCACGGTTCATACCTGCGTAAGCCGTGATGGAACGATTGGTTTCGGCCGTGGCGAGGATTCGGATTTCGTAGGTCTTTCCTTCCTCTAGCAGCAAGCCCGGATAGGCCAGCTGGATGTGCCACGCTTGTGTTCCCCCGTTTTCAATGTCGATGGTCAGAACTCCCTGGCTAACCAATCCTGCCGAGGAAGCGCCATTCGAGTTGTTCAGGTTCCACCCTTCCCAATCGCCATCGTTTTGAAAATCAGTTTTAAAAAGTTCTTCGAAATTTACTGGTGTCGGTTCGGGCATCTCGTTATGGAGCAGTGCATCAACAAGTTCGGTGTAAAACGACTGGTTTGCCCGATCGTAGATTCCAAATCCTGCGCTGTATTCCCAATAAGCCCAGCTAAAGTCCTGCGACTCGAAATAGCGCGCCAAATAAGTTGTCCAGCGTGCCCGCGATTCCATATCGGCTTTGGAGTAGGCGCCAAATTCGCCCACATGAATCGGTATTTGATGGGTTTCGCGATACTGAATGGCTGGGGCAAAATCTGACTGAATCTGTTGCCGCTCACTTTCGGTGTCCATCCATCTGGTTCCGAGCCATTTCTGTGCTTCATCGCCCGACCATTCAGCTCCCTGATGTGTGAAAGAAAAAGGATTATAATAGTGAATGGTCAAAATGAGGCGGTCGTCGGCGGGCAGTTGCAATTTTGATAAGCCGCCCAGGCCGCCCCATTCGGCAGTGCCAACCAACAGAAATCGGGTCGGGTTGCTGCTTCGGATTGTATGAATGGCATCAGCCAAAAAAAGATTCCATTTGGAGGCGGTCAGTTGGCCATGCGGTTCGTTCAAAATTTCAAAAATCAGATGGTCCGGATAATCCGAGAAATAGCTGGCGATTTGATCCCACATGGCTAAAAAGCGTGCTTTTTGATCATCCGGCTGCTCAAACAGCGCTTCGTGGTGGTGCATGTTGATAATGACATGAAGCTGGTGTTCAAGTGCCAAATCGACAACATGCTGAATTCGCTCCAAAAATAAAGGGTCAATCGTATAAGGCGATTCAGCCATGCTTCGGGCGGCGGTTTCCCATCGAATGGGAATGCGCACATGATCGAAGCCCAAATCGGCAATTTGTTTCAGGTAATTGTCCTGAAAAGGGTTGCCCCAGGCTGTTTCGTCCGGGGCTTCAAATATATTGCCCAGGTTGATTCCCCGTCCAAGCATCGCATTCTTTTCAAAGGCTGGTGATTGCGAGAAGGCCGACGCGGAAAATAGTAGCAGAAAAATAATCATCGAAGTTTTCATCGTTGAATTGGTTTACGGGTTGCAAACGATGTCAAGTTGCAATCGTGTTCCCGAAATTACGGGTTTAGCAGTTCCACAGGATGTCCTTCGATGGCAAATCGGGCAAAAACTTTGTATGTCAATTTGATTTTTTTGAAGGAGATGGCCGGTTCATCCGCAATTTCAAGTTCGTCATTCTGAAAAGAAGCCACGCCTCTGATCATCATTTTTTCAGCAAAGGGCTGGCTGTAATTTTCGCGTTCCTGAATAAATAAGGCCCGGCCAACTTGTTCATCTACAGCTTCTAGCAGATAAGAAGCTTTCTCTTTGGCATTTTTGATCGCTTTTATTTTTACCTCTTTTTTGAAATCTTCCATCTCGCTGTGATCAACCCGTTGAACGTGCGCATTGGCTGCGTCAATCTCATCCAGAATTTCCCAAACATCGGCAAGTTCCTGCGTCGAGCTGACCTCTATAATAAAATCTTTTGAAGCCAGCACATCCTTATTTTTTCGTTTGATGGTTACAAAGTTGGCGTCAGCATCAGCCAGCGAAAGCTTGGACAGGTCAAATTTATTGACTTTCAGATGCTGTTTCATCTTTTTCTCCAGGTCTTCAATATTGATTTTGGTTTTCCCGTCGTATCGTTCTTTCAGGGTAAATTGAAGAAAAATTTCGTTCGGAACAATTTCCAGTTCACCCTCTCCGGTTACTTCAATATAAGGAGTTGAATGCAAGGGGTTGGGTTCTGTTTGTGCAAAACTACTCACCGAAAAAAGAAGGAGGATCAAAATTAGTTTACTTGCTTTCATGATTGATAATTTTATTGTTTCTAATGGATTCATTTTTATAGTTGAAAGATCTTTTTGGCCAGCTAAATTTAAGTATTATCCTTAACAAAAATGAGTCCAATCGTAGTCTTGCATATTGAATTTCTTTTAAGTGGTTAGATTCGTGTCTATGAAAATCGGCGGAGCGAAGAAGAGAAAGTGTAAAAACATTTTTCTAATTTTATCAAGTCATTGAAATAGTGCTCCGATCATGAAAAAGAAACATAAAATAGTATCAATTCTACCGCTATTTCTATTCGTTTTTATTGTCTTACTCGTTAAATCCAATTTTGATAAGAAAGAATATATTTCATCATCTCCCTCAACACAACATCCGACCAGTTCCAAGGACTTTGATTTTCCAATATCAAATTCCTCTCAACATTATGATAGTCTTCAGGATATTCACCCCCTGGATAGAAATGAAATTTTGGAAAAAAATCTTAAAGGCTATAGGGAACAGACCTATTGGGGGAATGAGCATCCTGTTGATGAAAAAGTAAGACATCTTGATAACGATGAATTCAAAGACTTTGTAGAGGACGAAATTGTAGCAAAGGATATTGATGTTTATTGGGGGGAAGAATATTAAACCATGTTATCTTTTCTCTTTGCCTTCTGATATTTCGAATATTTGATTATTGCTTTTTGCTACCCTTATTGTGAAGTTTCCTTGGGATAGTAATACACCCACATTTTATCATGTTGATATAGAGGCTGTTCAGGGCCATAATTAATGTTGAAATACTCATGGCTGTAATCAGTCCATTCTCCTCCTAAAAATCTTGCATCCAGTGTTTTGATTAATTCAGGCCTATTATCCGGAATTACTTGAATAATGGCAATAACCAAAAGTACAAGTACTATAATTATTAATCGTCTGAACCCTTTCCTTTGTCTATGGTCAAGTTGGTTATACCAGTAGTATTACCACCATGTGCATTATTCTTTATTCTCTCTTATTTTATCTATCAAGTAATTCAATTGTTTAACTTCGTCCATAGATAAATTTTTCAATAAAGTATCGGCTTTCTGTTCACAATTGAACATCTTATCCAATAATACCAAGCCCTTTGTTGTAATTTCGACAGATTTTTGCCGCCTGTCGTCCGGATTTTCCTTCCGGCTAAGCAATCCTTTTTCAAAAAGTCTGTCAACAATTCGGCTTACATCCGAATCTTTGTCAAGCATTCGCTGTTTTATAAAACCAATAGAAAGAGGTGCCTGGGAACGAAAACCACGAAGTATTCTTAAAACGTTGTACTGCTGTTCGGCAAGTCCGCGTGCTTTAAGGGACTTATGAAACTCATAACTTAACAATTTAGCAGTATATATCAAATTGATAAGTCCCTTGTGGTATTCATTCCGAAACCTTCCATTAATTTCTTCTTCGATAGACATTTTTATTTTAGTTTAAAAAAATTAGGATTTCTTAAATAGAAACCTACCCATACAAAAAGAAGAACAACCACTGGCATTGCAATGCTAGTAGCACCTGTCATATGGATGATAATGGCCCCTCCCATGTAAGAACTCAATAGTAAAGTTCCAAACTTATTTGTTTTTGGAAACAAGAACAATAAGGCAGAAACAATTTCACCAAGGGCAATAATAATTCGCCAATCGGCTAAGTTCATTTGTTCCATTTGTTCGGGCTGAAGGAATAATTTCCCAATTGCACTAAATAAATAGAGTGCTGTTAATGAGCCTGCAATTACCCATGCGGCTATTTTTCTTGTTTTTGAAATTTCTGTTGTCATCATTTTTAAATTTAATGGGTTATGACTATTTTTTGAAAGTTTCTGATAGGAAGGTTTTAACATCGGTTGCATTTCGTCCTAATAAATTATTAAGATCTTTACTTGGAACATCCATTGCATTTTCGCTAAAGGCAACTGCAAAAGCGGCAACCATATTAACTGCCTGTTCAGGCATATTATGTTTTGATAATTCCTGCTTATAAGTTTCCACATCGGGCGAGATATAGCTAATTTTCTTTCCTGAAATTTCAGTAAGACAATCGGCTATTTCGCGAAACGAAACGGTTGTTTCACCGCCAATATTGTACGATTTATTTCCGTGCCCTTCGGTTGTAAGCACATTGGCAAGGGCTTCTGCTATTTCATTTCGCAGAGCAAAGTTTACTTTTCCTTTGCCTGCTGGTAGAAAAATAGTTTGGGTTTCCAACACGTTGGTTCCGATAAAATCAGTAACCATATCCATGTAAAAGCCATTTTTAAACAACGTATATGGAATCCCTGTCTGTACTAAATGTTTTTCTGTTTCCACATGGTCTTTGGCAATAAACCACAATGCGGAATTTGGATCGTCTTTCTGGCGGATAAAACTGGTATAAACAATGTGCTTCACACCGGCTTCTTTAGCGGCATTAATGGCGTTGATATGCTGCGCTGAACGGTTGATTAGCTCACTGGCTGAAATAAGCAAAAGTTTATCGATTCCCTGAAAAGCTTTTACCAGGGATTGGTAGTCATCGTAATTGCCAATTCGTACATCAACCCCTTTTTCTGCTAAGGTTTTTGCCTTTTCGCTGTTGCGGGCCAAAGCCGCGATACTATTTGCCGGAATTTTTTTGATTAAAAAATCAATGGTTGCACCTCCTAAGTGTCCGGTTGAACCTGTTATTAAAATTTTCATGTGTTTATAAATTGTCAACTATTATTCTGAATGAATTCCCGAATTACTTCAATGGGCTGGGCCCCAACCAGTACTTTATTGTTTAAGATAAAAGTTGGTACACCAGTAATTCCCAGCATTTGTGCTTCTTTTGAACTTTCGTCCACCTTCTTCAGGTTGGCTTCGTCTTCAAGGTATGTTTTCAACTCCTGAGTATCTATTCCTACTTCTTCAGCAATATCCAATAAAACAGTGATTTCGCCAATATTTTTGCCGTCCTCAAAATTTGCTTTGAACACGGCTTCATGAAATTCAGGGAATTTGCCTTTCTCGCTGGCAAAGTTGTTGGCTGCAAGGCTTAGCTTTGAGTTTGCCAGTAATTTGCCATTTAATTTCATTCCAACATCTTTCCCGAAATTTTCAATGTATTGCTTCATTTGCCCCGCATCGTGGTTCTTAAAATATTCAGCTGTCAACTTACCTTCTTTTGGCGTATCGGGGTGTATTTCAAAGGGGCGCCAATGCACATCAAAATCCAATTCGTTTTGCAAAATTCTTAAACGTTTGGATCCGATAGTGCAAAACGGACAAATATTGTCGGAATAGATTGTTACTACTGATTTCATGCTTTTTGTTTTTTAACATTAATACCATTGGGTTATCCGAATTTATAGCCCGAAACATTAACTCCCATTAATGTTCCCGCAGGGTCACCCATAGCATCGTCCATCACATGCCATGGGCCACCACCGTGAGGGATGAAATATACAGGCATATTTTTCATAAATCTGTAATTATTTTCTTAGTGTTTTTAAAGCATTTCCCCAGCTATTCAATTGGTCTAACATTGTTTTTAAGTTGTCAGAATGTATTGGTACAGGTTTAAAAACACTAAAGTTTTCGAAATCGGTAAACAACGACAGCAATACTTGATTGCGAACATGAGCTACTTGTAATTCACTCAAAACCAGCCGAAGGTGCTCCACTGCTCTTGCACCACCTGCAGAACCATAACTTACAAAACCGGCCGCTTTATTGTTCCATTCAGCATACAAATAGTCCAATGCATTTTTTAAGGCGCCGGGTATCGAGTGGTTATATTCTCCGTTGACAAATATAAAAGCATCGAGCGATTTAATTTTTTCTGCCCAGGCTTTTGTATGTTCATTCGAATATTGGCCAAAGGAAGCCGGATAAGCTTCATCAAGCAAAGGTAAATTGTAGTCTTTAAGGTCAACTAATTCATATTCTGCATCATTTCTTTTTAATGCAAAATCATATACCCATTTAGCAACTTGTTCAGCGTTGCGTCCCGGACGGGTACTACCTGTGATAATTCCAATTTTGATCATAACTTGCTATTTTAAATTGTTAGTTTATAAACCGATTCTTTCATTCGGTACTTTCACAAAAATTCCCTTTGAGTCGGCAAAAAGCCTCTGGTTTTTATCAACCATTTTCCCAATTATGTAAATTTTCCTACCTTCCGTTTTTTCGACTTGAGTAATAATATATACAGTTTTTTCGACAGGTAAAGGTCTGTGATAATTTACAGTTAAGCTGGCAGTAACAGCAGGCATTTTGTTCAAAAAAGATACCGCTCCCATTGTTTCATCCAATACAGATGCAATGGCGCCACCATGAACAATTCCCGGAGCTCCTTGTGTTTCAACATGAAATAAAACTCTGGCGTAAAATTTTAACGAATTCTCATCACGATAGTATTGTAACTCGATGTATTTCTGTTGCTTACCAGAAACAAACGAATAGGTATAGGAATTCATGTTATAAGGTGTCAAATATTGAAATTCATCCGGGATCTTCATGTGTTTATAATTTGTTTTTTAATTGACAGATCCAGATGGGCTCCCAAATAATTATTCCTCTGTGTAAAAAAGATTTCCTCATATTCGTTTCATTTTATTTCCTTTTAAAATTACACTCTATGGGATTAATTAATCAATCCCACTATTTTTTCATTATTAATAAACCTTATCACATTTTTGGCTGCCTTTTCAGTTCCTTTTAGGATTGCATCATCAACCATGGCCGAATTATGCGGCGAACCAAGTAAATTTGGCAATTCGAAAAAAGGGTAGTTGATCACGAACTTGCCATATTTAAACGGTTCTACCCACCAGGCATCAATGCCGGCATAAAAGTTTGGATGACTTTTAAGGTGTTCATAAAGGTCCTGCTCATCTAATATCTGTCCTCTTGCAACATTTATCAATACTGCATCATCTTTCATTATTTCCAGTTTATGTTTGTTTATCAATCCGTTTGTTTCATCATTAAGCGGGCAGGCAATTAAAAGAATATCACAATTTTTAAGCACATAGTCCAGGTCTTTCAAAGTTCCGATAAACTCAACCTCTTCATCGGTCTTGCCTGTTTTATTTAATGCAAGAATCCTTACGCCGAAAGGATTCATCAATCGAGAGGTAGCTTTTCCAATTGAGCCAAAACCAATAATCCCAAGTACCGCATTATTCACCGATTTTGTAAAACTCTTTAGTTGATTAAATTTTTCTTCGGCCAACTGATTGTGATAAACAAATAACCTTTTGGATAAGGCAAGCATCATGGCAGCAGCATGTTCTGCCATGGGGGAAGCATAAGCTCCCTGGTTGGCGGCGATTTTTATTTCTTTGGGGAACGATTCTAAATTAATATGATCGTAACCGGCAGATAGCAGTTGAATAAACTTCACCCTTTCAGACGTTATTCCGGCGCTAAAAAGTCCTTCTTGTTCCGGATTCCACGATAATATAATATCTGTATCAGATAGAAGGTTACCCCGCATGTCAGCGGGATAATCTTCCATAAAGATAATTTCTGCATCTTTGTCAAAGCAAATTTCCAGCAAGGTCCTTTGCCCGTTCATTGTTCTAAAAGTTACCAATATCTTCATCTGTTCAAATTTTGCTATTAAGCGCTCCGGCAACATATACTGAGCAGTTAATCAATGATTTGCTTTAATTTATTAAAAGAAATTTTCAACACTTGTTCTGTCCATATAGGTAAATTGGAGCATCCAATGCGGATAAATTGGGTTTAATTTGCTCAGTTCATCCAATCGGCTTACTTCCTCTGGGCTCATTTCCCAGTTTGTAGCTTGCAGGTTGTCTTCCAATTGATGCGGTTTGGTGGCGCCAATTAAAACAGACGAAACCGCTGGTTTTCGGAGCAGATAATTTAATGCTGCCTGCGAAATGCTGGCTTTGTGGTTGTTGGCAATTTCTTCCAGGGCATCAACAATAGCATAGCCTTTATCCAAATCTATCGGGATAAAGTTTTGTTGTTCATTGGTCCTTCTGGAATCTTCGGGCATGGGTTTGTCTTTCCGGTATTTTCCTGACAAGAAACCACCTCCTAGCGGCGACCATGGCGTTAATCCCAGACCCTGATCCCGGAGCAAAGGAACCAATTCATATTCTACATCTCTCGAAATAAGCGAATAAATAGCTTGCAGCGAAACAAATTTTTCAAAATGATTTTCTTTCGATACGGCCAATGCTTTCATCAACTGCCATGCCGTGAAATTACTCGCACCGATGTACCTCACTTTTCCCTGATGAACCAAATCCGATAAAGCTCCCAAAGTTTCTTCAAGCGGGGTAATCGGATCAAAACTGTGCATCACATAAAGGTCGATGTAGTCGGTACCCAATCGTCTTAAGCTCTGGTTACAGCTATCGATGATGTGTTTGCGCGACAAGCCAACATCGTTGATATCCTTGCTCATCCGACCCCTTACTTTGGTGGCAAGCACAATTTCATTGCGTTTCTCTTTAATGGCTTTTCCAAGGATTTCTTCGGATTGACCGTGTGAATAAACATCTGCCGTGTCAAAAAAGTTAACGCCGGCATCAAGCGCCATATCCACTAATTTTTTACTGCTTGGATAATCCAAAGCACCTACTACTTTCCAGTAGCCATCACCGCCAAAACTCATCGCTCCTAAGCAAAGTTCGGATACCATTAATCCTGATTTTCCTAATTGTCTGTACTTCATTTTTTTTGTTTTTAAGTGTAGATTATTTAAAAATAAAATGTTTATGTAATTCTATTATTTGTTGGTCAAAAGGGGAGAAACTATAATTCTTGATAAAGTTTCCATCTTTTAAATCATTGAAATTGCCTTTTTCAAATTGCACAAAAACAAAATCAATAAACTTACGCATTTGGTTTGCTCTTTCTTCGGTTTCGGCACAAACTACCTGAACGGCAACTATTACCTGAGGTTCAGTATTTTCGGCTGATGGTTTAAAATTCTTCCGGTATGTTTCTGCCACTTGTGGACTGACAAAACCGTTTATAAATTTGGCAATGCTAAGTGCCATTCCAAATTTAGCGGCAATTAAGCTGCTTATGCCACTGGAACTTAGTATCCATTGCGATGGAATTGTAGTTGCTCGCGGTGTCGCGAGCAGCGAGCCGTATTTAGTGGCCGCCGTATCCTTGAAAAAATGTTGTATGTATTCTAACTGTTAATCAATTTCAAAATGTCTTCCTCAATTTTTTCCGGTTTATCGGTCGGGGCAAAACGCTTTACCGGATTACCATTTTTATCGATTAAAAATTTGGTAAAATTCCATTTGATGCGATTTCCAAGAAAACCACCTTTTTTACTTTTTAGATAAGCAAATACCGGATGTGTATTCTTCCCGTTTACATCAATTTTTTCGGTAAGCTGAAAGGTTACTCCGTGATTGATTTTGCAAGCTTCTTCCACGGTTTCATTTGTTTCGGGTTCCTGGTTCAAAAACTGAGCGCTTGGAAAACCCAACACAACCAAACCTTTGTCTTTATATTTTTGATGCAATGTTTCCAAACCGTCAAATTGCGGGGCAAGCCCACATTTTGTAGCTGTGTTGACTATCAATACAGTTTTGCCTTTGTAGCTTTTCATTTCAAGGATTTCGCCATTGGGCTTTTTAGCTTTTAGCTGATAAAATTCGGATTCCATGATATTTCTCTTTTTAATGTTTACATTGTTGCTTTATTTGAAAAGGCAATGCTTAGCATAATGCTTATCGTTATTATGCCCAAAAAGAAAACAACCAGAGACAATTTATTTTGATGTGATATTTTGCCGTACCTAAAAAGCAAATACCCAACTGTAATGTTGAACAAACCCCATATTACATTCATTGTTGGCGCCGAAAGGCCCTGTCCGGGTGGGTCAGCAAATGGTGATGGAAAAGGATTGCCGGAAATTCCATTCACAAAATGGGGTACTGCATTTGCAAGAAACATTCCTGCAAAAAACGCTGCTACATAATGATACCACTTCATGTTTTTTTGTTTTATTTAATTGTTCCTTTCCATTAAATTCATCCAGACTTCCTTTTTCAGAAAACTACCATCTACGTTTTCTTCCATCTTCAAAAACATGGGAAAGGGCACTGCGAACGAAAGAATGTCCTTATCTACATGACGGCGTGCAGAGATGTCTGTCAGCCCAATGACTGCGCGAGGCTCGGCTGACTTACCTTCGGCATACGGCATAATCCCAATGGTATGGCAACCTGCTCCAAAAGGTATGATCACGCTTTGTCCGGTTCCTCGTTCGTAGTTGGCAAGGACAGACAGGGCTGATAACTGTTCAACATTGGCCAGAAAGACCACCACTTCAGGGGTTTCTTCTTCTGTCAACTGATCCAGTGGCTTAAAAACAACATAAGTTGTCGGCACTTCGGTCATAGGCAAGGCATCCACGAACTTTTTGGCAATTTTGGGGGATTTGAAATATCCCTCTCCTTCATCGAGGGGTGTCGATGTCCTGAAACCAGCAGCCTCCGGCGATTTTGCAAACTCTTTATTCCCGGTAGAAATATAACACTCAATTCCTCCGGGGAAGTTGACATATTGATTGCCAAACCCCAATCCGACTCCTCCACCGAGGCAGCCAAAAGTTTTTCGGTCGAAAGCAGCAGTGCGTCCTTTGGCCGCAGCGATAAACATAGTTACCACGCATCCCCAGCGGCCTTCTTTAAACTGCATCGCGTTCTCAGGTTTATCATCAGTGAACAAAACGGCTACCGGCGAATACTTCATACCGATTGCCCTGGCTATTTTACTTTCCATTGTTTTATCAATTTTTAAAATTTCATGATCAATTCTAATCTAATCAATTTTTTTACCGGCCGTAGGTCCAGGCTTAAGCGTATGTATTTCTGCTATGTTAATGACTACAACTGCTCTGGGTTTGGGCATTCCCATTTTTACCGACATGGCAGCCGACTGTTCATATAAATCTCCACTTTCGTGTAAAATAGCCTCTCCAACAAACCTATATCCATCAAGAATATCCCTGTTTACAACAGCCACGGAAACTTTTGAACCTCTTTTAATATTTTCATAGGTGGCACCACCAGTACCTTCTGAAAATATAAGAGAATTGTCCGATAACACCCGGGTTGAACGTTTTGGCGCAACATTCGGATAACCATCAGCATCTACAGTTCCAACGAAACACTGCTGTGTGGCAATCATGTCTTTCATTTCTTGTGTAAGTGTGCTCATTTTTTTAAAAATTATAGTTAATGTCAGTTAATTTTTCAGACAATTTCCAAAGTTGTTTCGCATCTTCGGTGTTGTACGATGCAGGGATTGATTTAACCTTTACGGGTGAACCTTTCATTTCATTAAAACCATTGGGGCCATAATAATCGCCGCCTTGTACATTCGGGTCAACTGCCGCTCTCAATTGAGGCAAAGCACCCATTGCCGCGCTTTGAAGAAAAAACGAAGACAGCGGTTTGAGCAAACGATAGTAGAATTTACCTTCGATGAATCGCATCAGGTTGGTTTGTGATACGCCTGGGTGCGCTGCAACGGCAATGCTGTTGATGTTGTTTGCTTCGAAACGCCTTTGGAGTTCATAAATGAACAGCAGGTTTGCCAATTTAGAACGCCCGTATGCTTTCATGGGCGTATAACCGTTGCCATTAGCAAACATAAAATTGTTAAAACCCATCTTTCCGCTTTTATGGGCAATGCTACTTGTAGAAACTACCCTTGATTTTGGGGTTTTTACAATTAAGTCTTTCAGCAGTCCGGTGAGTGCAAAATGTCCCAGATGGTTAGTCCCGATTTGGCTTTCAAAACCGTCTTTGGTCAGTCCGTAAGGAGGAATCATGATACCCGCATTATTCAGAAGAACATCCAAACGGTTGTAATTTTCTTTAAATTTATCGGTGAAATTCCTTACTGATGATAAATCCATCAAATCTAACGGCATAATCTTTATTTTGCCATTTGGCTTATTTTTCATGATTTCTGCCCTTGCTACTTCGCCCTTTTCAACTGAGCGACAAGCCATTATAACTTCTGCGCCGTTTTGAGCGAATGCTTTTACCGATTCGTAGCCTAAACCGCTGTTTCCTCCGGTAACAATTATTACCTTTCCCGTGAGATCAGGAATATCAGCCGTTGTCCATTTTTCGTTTTTCATTTTTCTTATATTTAATAGTCTTCAATGGTACTATTTTTTGTTTTCACCAAAAGGTCATCTTAAATTCTAATGCAAATATATGTATAAACTTTTAATGTTTAAACATACAACTTAAAAATAAATTAATTGCTTTCACGTATGTAAATTTCAGCATCTAATTAATTTTGTGTTATCTATTTAGCAGAGACAGACAAAATCTTTTCTGGTCGGCTAAATTTAAGTATTATCTTTAACAAAAATAATTCTGCATGACACCATTTTTAACGCAAGTTGCCCGCTATTTATATTCAACCTACGGTTCTGATCTGCACCAGATTTCGCTGGTGTTTCCGAGCCGACGTGCCAGTGTTTTCTTTCATGCCTATCTGAATGAACTGGTGAAATCGCCCATCATTGGCCCCGAAGCGATCACAATCGATGAATTGGTTTCACGGATGTCGGGGATGCAAATATCAGACCAGATTAGTTTGATCCTGCATTTGCACCGGGTGTATGCTGCTGAAACGGGACATGATGAAAGTCTGGACGATTTTTTCTTCTGGGGCGAAATTTTACTCAACGATTTCAACGATATCGATAAGTATCAGTTGGATGCGACCGATTTGTTCCGAAATATCAAGGATATCAAAGAAGTTGAAACGCGTTTTGATTACCTCACAGCAGAACAGAAAAAAGCCATTGAAGCTTTTTGGGGAAATATGGGCCGCACGGAAGGCTCGGTGAACCGGGAGAAGTTTATGGCCGTTTGGAATAAGCTACCGGCCATTTATCAGCGTTTCCGTGCGGAGTTGCTCCAACAGAATCTTGGTTATACCGGACTGGTTTACCGGCAATTGGTTGACGCGTTGACTGAAGGGGAACAGAATTTGCCGGACGGCGGTCCGTTTGTCTTTATTGGCTTTAATGCTTTGAATCGATGTGAAAATACGCTTTTTCGACGTTTTCAAGCGGCTGAGAAAAGCCTGTTTTTTTGGGATTACGATGATCAGTTTTTGAATGATCCCGCGCAGGAAGCCGGCCTTTTTATCCGTCGAAACCGGGTTGAATTTCCGTCGCCGGCAGATTTTGTACTCGACGACGGTGCGCAAAAGAAGCAAACAATCAGCGTGGTTTCGGTGCCGGGCCAAGTGGCACAGGCGCAAATTATTCATGATTCAGCCTTATTTCAGAAAGAAATCAAGGCCAGCCGTTTCGATGATACGGCACTGGTGCTATCAGACGAAAATTTGTTGGTACCGGTTATTTCCTCGGCAGGCGCACGCTTCAGGCAAATCAACATTACCATGGGCTACGCGCTTCAGAATACGCCTGTTTACAGCCTTTTTTCGCTGCTGATTGATTTGCAAAAAAACAGCAGAAAGCTGAACGGTGAGCCTGCTTTTTATCATCGTCCGGTGCTGGCATTGCTCAAGCACCAGCTCATTGCCAGCGACGAAACCAAAGGCTTGGTGTCCGAAATTCGAAGTAAAAATAAAATCCATGTGGCACAGTCCGATCTAAGTCGGAATGCTTTATTGGAATTGATCTTTTCTGTGCAAGCCAACTGGAAAACTTTTGCTGACTATTTGATGGAGATCATTCGGCATTTGGGTTTGCGTTTTTCTGGTGGCGAAGAAGATCCTGCCCGGCTCGACGGGGAATATCTTTATCAAGCTTATTTGTCCATTCAGCGTTTAATGGATACACTGGATGAACTGGCTGGCCCGAAGATTTCGTTGCCCTTGTTTTTCCGCTTGCTCATTCAGCATTTGCAGCGGGTGTCTATTCCTTTTGAAGGGGAGCCGCTAACCGGATTGCAGGTCATGGGTTTTCTGGAAACGCGCCTGCTGGATTTTAAAAAGGTGGTGCTTTTCTCGGTCAACGAAGGTAAAATGCCCAAGTCGACACCCGTGCATTCGTTTATTCCCTATCATTTGCGAAAAGCCTTTGGACTGCCGGCTTACGAAGAGCACGACGCCATGTATGCCTACTACTTTTATCGCTTGTTGCATCGCGCCGAAGAAGTGGTGCTGGTGTATAACTCAGCCACCGATGGTTTAAATTCGGGCGAAATGAGCCGGTACCTTTTTCAGTTGAAATATGATTCGGAAGCCAAACCGAAAGAATATTACTTCGACTTCAATTTTAAATCGTCCGGAAACAGGCCCATTGCTATTCCGGCCACCGCGGCCCACCAGGAAAAATTGCTGCGAAATTACACCACGCGTAAGCTGAGCCCAAGTGCCCTGAATACCTACCTCGATTGTAAATTGAAGTTCTATTTTAAACACATTGCCTTTATTAAAGAGTCGGACGATGTGCTGGAAGATGTGGATCCGCGCTTGTTCGGCAACCTCTTTCACTACGCCATGGAATTGCTTTACCGCGATTTTGTTGGGAAAGAAGTGCAGAAAGATCATTTAAAAGCTTTGCTGGTCAATAAGGCAAAATTGGAACAGGTCATCCGCGCCGCCTTCGCCAAAGAATATTACAAGGATAAGGAGTTGAACGAGGTGAGGATAAGCGGTAAAAATATTCTGGTAAAGGATCATTTAGAGACATACCTGAACCAGTTGTTGATGAACGATTTGGCATTTGCTCCTTTTAAGGTTATTGCTTTGGAAGGCCAATACGAGTCCGCCTTTGATGTGGCGGCCGGGAACGGCAAGCAACAAATTTTGTTGGGTGGAACGATTGATCGGATTGATGAAACCCCGCAAGGTATTCGGATTATCGACTACAAAACCGGACGCCACTTGAGCCTGAGTTTTAAAGATGTCGCCCAGTTTTACGAGCGTGATGGCAGCAATCGACCCAAAGAAATTTTTCAAACGCTGGTTTATTCCGAAATTTTCAGGCGTTCAACCGGAGCCGGCGATTTGTTACCGACAATTTATAAGATTGATGATTTCTTCCATGATGAATTTCATCCCGAGGTCATCTTCCAAGGTCATCCGTTAAATTATCGCGATGTTGAAGGCGATTTTCGCTTGAGTTTGGAGGAGCTGCTCAATGAGATGTTTAGCGTAGGGCAGGTTTACAATCAAACTGAAGATGACCGAAAATGCCGCATGTGTCCGTACAATGTCATTTGCCGTCGCACTTAATCTTTGAGCAGGTCGGGGCGAAGTTGTTTGGTGCGTTCGTAGGCCTGTTTTTCTTTCCATTCGTTGATTTTTCGATCGTTGCCGCTAATCAAAACATGGGGCACTTTCCAGCCCTTGTAGTCGGCAGGCCGTGTGTAAACAGGCGGACTCAGCAGGTTGTCCTGAAACGAATCGGTCAGCGCCGATGTTTCGTCCGAAATTACCCCTGGAATCAGCCGGACAATGCTGTCGGCCATCACCGCTGCGGCCAATTCTCCACCAGTCAGAACGTAATCGCCAATCGAAATTTCACGGGTAACCAGATGTTCGCGAACGCGTTGGTCCACACCTTTGTAATGACCGCAAAGAATCATGAGGTTTCCTTTTAGTGACAGTTGATTGGCGATTCCCTGGGTGAATTGCTCACCGTCGGGACTGGTGTAAATAATTTCATCGTAGTGGCGTTGCGCCTTTAGATGTTCGATCGCCGCTTCAATGGGTTGAATCGTCATTACCATGCCGGCACCGCCGCTAAAAGCGTAATCATCGGTTCGCTTATGTTTGTCGGTAGAAAAATCACGGATGTTGTGCACGTGTATTTCAACCAAACCTTTTTCTTTTCCTCTTTTGATGATGGAGTGATTAAACGGGCTTTCCAATAATTCCGGAACAACCGTTAAGATATCGATGCGCATGATTGTAAATTTTGTGCAAAAGTAGCAACATTTAGCAAATTCAAAGCGGTGATTTTTTCGTTTGTAATATCTATTTATGTGTATAAGATGCCATATTGACACTTAATTTTATTGAATTTCGGAAATTATGACTGGTTGTTCAAAGGTGAAGCAAAAGTTTTGTCCGATTTTTTGAGCTGGAATATAATTTGAAAAAGGACAGCCAGAAACAATAAAATATTATCAATACAAACAATTAAGGAGGAAACAAATTATGAAATTAGTAAATGTTAGTCGTCCGGTTTATCGCACAAATCCAGTAGATTCTTTATTGAATGATTTTTTTAAAACCAACTTGGCATCAGACCGTTTGGAGAAGGCTGAATTAGCATATAGCCCTTCGACCAATGTATTGGAAAGTGAAACGGAAATTGCATTGGAACTTCTGATTCCGGGGTTTTCAAAAGACCAAATTGAGCTTGCTGTTGAGAATAATGTTTTGACCGTGAAAAGTGAACTCAATGAGGATAAAGATGCTGACGCCGAAGAAGCCAAAACACTGAAATATTCGCGGATCGAATTTGAAAAGCGGAATTTTGAGAAGAAGTTCCGATTGTCGGACAAGCTGAACCAAGAGGAGATTCATGCTGAAGTTAACAACGGAATACTTAAAATCACCATTCAAAAGAAGAAAGAGGCCATACCGGTAAAGCGCCAAATTGAGATTGCCTAATCAGCTTCAGTCTGATATCATAAACAAATGCTACTTAAATAAGTGGCATTTGTTGTTTCTGATCGGATGTTTTTCTTACTTTATTGCTGATTTCTTTGAGTATTCGTACATTATATTCTATTTTCGTATGCAAATAGGGAGCCTAATTCTCTGAGAGTTACTTAGTAATTTAAAAATTTATTACATGACACCTGAAGACCTGAAAAACTCAAACGATGAGTTAAAAGCAACATCCGAAGAAAAAGGTGCTGCTCATACGCCAGAATCGAACCCGGAAGCCAGTTCGGCAGAACAGCCGGAGCAACCAGAAAAATCGGCAGCAGAATTGGAAAACGTGCCAGCTGCAGCTGAGGTACCATCCGAATCGGCTGAAGAACAAAAGCCAGTTGATGCTGAAGACGGAGATTCCGTTCGTGAAGAACCACCGATTGAAGCGGCCAACCAAGCTGATCAACCTGAGTCGTCAGCCGAAGGTTCGGATGCCGAAACTGAAAGTTGCGAGAAATTGGCAGAGCCGGATGATCAGCTTGATCGGGAAGGTGAGGCTGAATCGGAACCAGAAAAGGCGGTAGCGGAAGTTGCCGGTAATTCTCCGGTCGAAGCAGCAGCAGTTGCAGATAAAGCCGAGGAAGACAAAATTCAGGAGAAAACAGCAGAACAGGCGCCCGAAAAAACAGCACGTGCAGCGGTTGATTACACGGCCCTGAACGAAGTGGAGTTGATTAATGCCCTGCGTGAGTTGCTTGAAAAGCATGCAGACGAAGATATCAAAGCCGATCTCGACAGCATTAAAATCAATTTTTATAAAAAACATCGTGCTGTGGCCGATGCCGAGAAAAAGCAGTTTCTCGAAGATGGAGGCAACGAAGAAGATTTTGAGCCTTCAAATGCGATTTACGAGGATGATTTGCGGAACTTGTTGCGTGATTTCAGACAGCTTCGGAATAAGCAACACCGGCAGTTGGAGGATGAGAAGGAAGAAAATTTGCAGCGAAAGTATGAGATTATTGATGAAATCAAGAACCTCGTTAATCGCAAGGAATCAATCAACAAAACATTTCAGGAATTTAGGGATCTGCAGCAAGAATGGCGTGAAATTGGTTTGGTGCCACAATCAAAATTGAAGGATTTGTGGGAGACCTATCACCACCATGTTGAGAATTTCTACGATTATATAAAAATTAACCGCGAACTGCGGGATTTGGATCTGAAAAAGAACCTGGAGTTGAAACTTGTTCTTTGCGAAAAGGCCGAGGAGCTGTTGGTCGAGCCATCGGTGATCAAGGCTTTTAATATCTTGCAGAAATACCATGAGCAGTGGCGCGAAATTGGCCCGGTTCCCCGCGATAAAAAAGAGGAATTATGGGAACGTTTTAAAGCAGCTACTTCCAAAATAAATAAGAAACACCAAGGTTATTTTGAGGGCCGGAAACAGGAGCAGAAGAAAAATCTGGAAGCGAAGGCCGCCTTGTGCGAAAAGGCAGAGGAGATCGTAAATTCGGCGATTACAAACCATCGGGATTGGGATAAAAGATCGCGGGAACTGGTTGAACTTCAGAAAGTATGGCGTACCATTGGGTTTGCACCCAAAAAGGACAACAACCGGATTTACGAACGATTCAGGACTGCCTGCGATCAGTTTTTCGATGCCAAGCGCGAGTTTTATGCGCAGAACAAAGAATTGCAGATGAATAATTTGCAGTTAAAAACTGATTTGTGCGTTCAGGCTGAAGCCTTGAAGGACAGCACTGACTGGCGAAAAACCACCGATGAATTTATCCGAATCCAGAAAAAGTGGAAAGATATCGGGCCGGTGTCCCGCAAACATTCCGATCCGATTTGGAAACGGTTTCGGGCAGCCTGCGACTACTTTTTCGATAACAAATCGAAGCATTTTCATCATGTTGATGAAGAGCAGATCGAAAATCTAAACCTTAAAAAAGCTTTGATAGAGGAGGTTAAGGATTATAAGCCATCAAAAAGCGAAGATGTGAATCTGGAAAATATCAAAGAGTTTCAACGTCGCTGGACGGACATTGGGCATGTTCCGTTTAAAGATAAGGACACGGTTCAAAATGAGTTTCGTGATGCGGTAAACGCCCATTTCGATAATTTGAAGATTGATGATCAGAAAAGAAGCTTGCTGAAGTTCAAAACAAAAATTTCCAATATTTCCGGAACAAGTAGGGGAAACAATAAAATGCGCCACGAACGCGACAAATATGTCAGTAAATTAAAGCAGATGGAAAGTGATTTGATTTTACTGAACAATAATATCGGATTTTTTGCCAACACCAAGAATGCGGAATCGCTGATTGATGATGTGAACAAAAAAATACAAGACACGGAGGAGAAGATCGAGTTCCTAAAGGAGAAGATCAATATTATTGACTCCATGGACGACGAAGATTAACTTCAAGAAAACTGACCCGCTGATTTTAGCGGGTTTTTTAATGGTTAATTCTAATTATAATGAGCCCAATTTAAAGCGCAATAATTTTTATTGACTAACTTTGTGCGTTTTTAGGAACTATTAAACTATACGATTTTGTCAGCAACCAAGTACATCTTTGTAACAGGAGGTGTGACCTCCTCCTTAGGAAAAGGAATTTTGGCCAGCTCATTGGCTAAGTTATTGCAATCCAGAGGCTATTCTGTTACCATCCAAAAATTGGATCCTTATATTAATGTTGATCCGGGAACTTTAAATCCGTATGAACATGGCGAATGCTTTGTGACCGATGATGGGGCCGAAACGGATCTGGATTTGGGGCACTATGAGCGATTTTTGAATGTGCCGACCTCGCAGGCAAATAATGTGACGACCGGACGAATCTACCAGTCGGTGATCAACAAAGAGCGTCGGGGAGATTATCTTGGAAAAACCGTGCAAATCATTCCGCACATCACCGATGAAATTAAGCGAAAAATTAAGTTTCTGGGCAATAAGCGTAATTACGATATTGTGGTTACCGAAATTGGTGGTACCGTGGGCGATATTGAATCTTTGCCCTACGTGGAAGCTGTTCGCCAGCTGAAATGGGAGCTCGGCTCCAATGCGCTGGTCATTCACCTCACTTTGGTGCCGTATCTGGCTGCTTCGGGCGAGTTGAAAACCAAGCCAACGCAGCATTCCGTTAAGATGCTGCTCGAAAATGGGGTTCAGCCCGACGTGTTGGTTTTGCGTACCGAGCATGATTTGGGAATCAGCATCCGCAAAAAAGTCGCCCTTTTCTGTAATGTTGATATTGATGCCGTTGTGCAGTCCATTGATGTTCCGACCATTTATGAGGTTCCTAATAAAATGCTGGAAGAGAAGCTCGACCTGACCGTTTTGAAAAAGCTGAAGCTACCCGCAAAAAACGAACCGGACCTGAAAGAGTGGAACGAGTTCTTGCGGAAACACAAAAATCCGGAACAGGAAGTAGAGATCGGTCTGGTCGGTAAATATGTGGAATTGCAGGACGCTTACAAGTCAATTGCAGAAGCTTTGGTACATGCCGGCGCCACCAACCGGGCAAAGGTCAATTTGAAGTGGATTCATTCGGAAGAACTTACACCGGAGAATGTTGAAGAGGAGTTGGAAGGTCTGGATGGCGTGATTATCGCACCTGGATTTGGACATCGTGGAATTGAAGGGAAAATTAAAGCCACCCAGTATGTTCGCGAAAACAACATTCCATTCCTGGGAATTTGCTTGGGAATGCAAATCGCCGTGATTGAATATGCACGCAATGTGCTGGGAATGACTGGTGCTGACTCGACGGAGATGAATGATAAAACCACGGCTCCGGTCATTGCACTGATGGAGGACCAAAAAGGCATTTCGGAAAAAGGCGGCACCATGCGACTTGGCGCTTACGATTGCCACATTGTCAATAAGAAATCAAATTTTTATAAAACCTACGGAAAAACCGAGATCCGCGAACGTCACCGGCATCGTTACGAGTTTAACAACCATTACCTCGACGCCTTTAAGCAATCGGATATGAAACCCGTTGGAATTAACCCGGATACGGATTTGGTTGAAGCGGTAGAAATTATGAGCCACAAATGGTTTATTGGTGTTCAGTTTCATCCGGAGTACAGCAGCACAGTTTTAAATCCGCACCCACTATTTGTCGCTTTTGTAAAAGCAACACTAAGCTCTAAATAAAGAAAAAATATTAAGAATGGATAAGAATACGATTATCGGGATTGTTCTGATTTTTACCATCCTCATTGGATTTAGCTATTTGAATAAACCTTCGGAAGAAGAGATTGAAGCAGCGAGAAAAAGACAGGATTCCATTGCACAGGTCGAGGCATCGCGGGCCAAAGAGGCTGAAGCTCAGGCTCAGATTAGGGAAATGGAGCAAGAAGCTCAGCTTGAGGACGCCACCGAACCAGATTCGTCTGTGGTTTCAAAAAAAGCGACCGATCAATTTGGCGCTTTTGGCCAAGCGGCTTCAGGCGAAGAGCAATTCATTACCCTGGAAAATAACCTGATGAAACTGACCATTTCAAACAAAGGAGGTAAGATTTATTCGGTCGAACTGAAAGGTTATCAAACTTACGATTCGCTTCCGCTGATGTTGTTTGAAGGCGATGACAATTTGTTTGGTTTTAACTTCTTTTCTGAAAACCGCAGTATACGGACTGACGATTTGTATTTTGAGCCTTCCTTGAACCAGGAACAAATTGTTGTAAGTGGTCCCGAAGTTCCGATCGGAAAAGAAGGGCGTTTGAAATTCAATGAAGAACATGGCGGTCAAAGCCAAACGCTGAGTATGCGACTGAATGCCGGAAACGGTCGGTACATCGAGTACGAGTACACACTGGATTACAATTCCTGGTTGGTTGGTTTTAATGTCAAGAATGTCGGCCTGAATGAGTTGTTATCAAGAAATACGAATTACCTGAACTTTAACTGGGCATTTGCAGCACCACGGCAGGAGCGAAAGTCACAATATGGCGAAGACCGCTACACGACCATCAGTTATAAGTTTTTTGAAGACGATGTTGAAAAACTAAGCGCGGCTAAATCGAGTGAAGAAACCTTAAAAACCAAGGTGAAATGGATTAGTTTGAAACAGTTGTTTTTTAACTCTACCATTATTGCTGACGAATCGTTTCCAACGGCTGATGTGCGTTACGAATACCTGGAAGATGATCCCAAGTATGTGGGGCGCTATTTTGCCGATATTGCTTTCCCTTACGATGGCAGTCCGCAGGAAAATCATAGCATGCAGTTTTATTTTGGGCCGAACCATTACACCACGCTCAATCAGTATGATTTGTCGCTGGAACGGCTGATTGACCTGGGCTATGCCGTAGTTCGCCCGGTTAATAAATACCTGATTATTCCAACTTTCAACTTTCTTCGGAAATACATCGATAATTTTGGAATCATCATTCTATTGCTGACCGTTTTCATCAAGCTGATCGTTTTTCCATTCACCTATAAATCGTATATCTCGCAAGCGAAGATGCGGGCTTTGAAGCCGGAGATTGACGAGCTGAATGAGAAGTTTAGCAAAGACAAGCCGATGGAAAAACAACAGGCAACCATGGCTCTGTATAAAAAAGCCGGGGTAAATCCGATGGGGGGCTGTTTACCAATGTTGTTGCAATTCCCGATTCTGATTGCCATGTTCTTTTTCTTTCCAACGTCTATTGAATTGCGCCAGGAAAGTTTCTTGTGGGCCACCGACTTGTCCTCCTACGATTCCATCTTGAGCCTGCCGTTTACTATTCCATTCTATGGCAATCATGTCAGCTTGTTTTGTTTGCTGATGACGATCACAACGGTTATTTCAACGAAAATGAATTCGCAGGCGGCAACCAGCCAGCAAATGCCGGGCATGCAAACCATGATGTACCTCATGCCGGTGATGTTCCTGTTTATTTTGAATAATTATTCATCGGGCTTGAGTTATTATTACTTCCTGGCCAACGTCATTACCATCGGACAAATGTACTTGTTCCGCCATATGATTGATGAAGATAAAATCAGGGCGCAGCTGCAAGCCAATAAAAAGAAAGGGCCGGTTAAGAAATCCAACTTCCAGAAACGACTGGAAAAAATGGCCAAAGAAAAGGGAATGCAACTTCCAAAATAATATTTAAAATGCTGTCAGTTTTGACAGCATTTTTTGTAAATTATCGTTCGTAACTAAAAAAACAAACGATGTATCAATATCAGGCTGAAATACAACGGGTAGTTGATGGCGACACTTACGACATTGACATTGACCTGGGATTAAGTGTGTGGGTTCGCAATGAGCGGGTTCGCCTTTATGGCATAGACACACCGGAAGTATATGGTGTGAAAAAAGATTCAGATGAATACTTGCTTGGAGTGGCTGCTTCCGACTTTGTCAAATCACTCATTCGAAAAGGAACATTGGCTGTGGTGGAAACCATCAAGGACAGCAAAGGAAAGTACGGTCGATACCTGGTCGTCATATACATTCGGGTTCCCGAGGAATTATTGGCCGGACACGAAAGCATCCGCGCGATTGGAGATTTTTACTGCCTGAATGATTTGCTGGTGGCCAAAGGACTGGCAGAACCTTATTTCCTTTAGCTTGGATAATTAAAAAACTATGACTGAAGCTTGTGTCACAACAACTACGATCAATATGATTGCACAAACTCCCCAGCCTCCGTATTATGCTGTAATATTTAGCTCGCTGAGAACGGCTGTTGATGATGTGGAATACGCTGAAATGGCCGAAAAAATGGAGAAGCTTGCACGGCAACAGTATGGATTTCTGGGAATGGAGTCGGCCCGCAATGAACTGGGAATTACCGTTTCTTATTGGAAGGATATGGACTCAATAAAAAGCTGGAAAATGAATGCTGATCACCTGTTTGCCCAGCGAATGGGACAGGAGCGATGGTATAAATACTATACGACACGAATTGCCCTGGTCGAACGCGACTATGCATTTGACAACAACAACAACACTAAATACCAACGAGAATGAATAAACTAATTTTTTTAATGGTCGTGGCGACAGGTGCATTTCTGAGTTCTTGCACCACGAAACCCAAACAAGAGGAAACGATGAAAAG
>NZ_LGIA01000019.1 GCF_001270965.1 Sunxiuqinia dokdonensis
GTAGTAGGCTCCTTTTTTCGATTCTGTGGAATCTTTTCTGTTTGACCTTTTCAAAATACCCAACGACAATATTTTCTTTCTGAAATTTAAAATAGGAATCATAGCATTCATTATCGCAGCATTTTCATTCAATGCCTGTGTCGATGAATTCAAAGTTGGAGACAACTTTCTGGAAAAGGAGCCGGGTGTTGATGTTACGGCCGATACAATCTTTACGCAGGCGGAATATGCCAGGCGCTTTTTATGGAATACTTACAGCAATTTGTACTATGCCCTTCCAAGTTATTGGAATGATGTGGATGGCAAAATGAATATGGGGATGTTCGAAACCCTTTCCGACTGTTACCATAGTCACCTGAGCTGGGACGGCGTAAACCGGATGTACTATTCCGGGAGTTATAGCGCGGGACTGGAAGATTCGGACTCGCACACCCGTTTTGGATACAACAAGGAAGAAGTGTGGCAGGCCGTTCGCAAGGCATGGCTTTTTATTGAAAATGTAGACCGTGTTCCGGATATGACCACCGATGAAAAAGAGCGTCTAAAAGGCGAAGCTAAAGTGATTATTGCCAGTCGTTATTTCGACCTTTTCCGCCATTATGGTGGCCTGCCTTTGGCCGATCATGCCTGGGATGTGAATGAGACTTACGAAAACCCAAGAGCAACGGTTGAAGAGACCGTTAACTTTATGGTGAACCTACTGGATGAAGCTTCAGCCACGCTTCCGTGGACGCTCGATGCAGCCGATATCTCCAACTGGGACGGACGTTTTACCAAGGCTGCGGCCATGGGACTGAAAGCAAAAATTCTTCTGTTTGCAGCTAGCCCGCTGTTTAACGATGCGGTTCCCTATTCAATAGAAGGACCACAGGAAGCGGTTCAGAGCAACCATGTTTGGTATGGTGGCTACAAACCCGAGCTGTGGGATGAGGTCGTTGAGGCTTGCGAGGATTTCTTTCGCGAAGTCGATGCGAACGGTGTATATGGCCTGCTCCAGCCAGCAACCGACAATGGTCTGGATGTAACCAAGTACGATAATGTGTACCGCACCGCCTATCGCGATGCCTATTCATTAAGGGGATCCGGCGGACCGAACCCGGAGATGCTGATTTCGACCCGTATTCGCTACCGCGCGGGAAATTGGGATTGGAATTACTACTTCCCGCAATCGAGCATGTATGGCGCGTTCACGCCGACCCAGGAGTTTGTGGACATGTTCCCCATGCGCGATGGATCGCCATTCGACTGGAATGACGCCAACAAGGTGAGCAAAATTCACACCGAGCGTGATCCTCGTTTGTATGAAATTGTTTTGGTGAATGGTGCAGAATACCAGGGACGGCAGGCAGAGCTTTGGGTTGGAGGCCGTGAAGCACAGCAAGGACCAGCCAACGAAGAAGGCCAGTTTGCTACAGGTTATGCCAACTACAAATTTGTGCTCGACTTCTCAAAAAATACAGCTAAACCAACCTTGTGGCCTTACTTGCGCGTTTCGGAAATTTACCTGATTTATGCTGAAGCCCTAACGAAAGCCGGAAGATATAATGAAGCGATTGCCAGCGTTGATGCTGTACGTGAACGCGTTGGGCTGGCTGGATTGGCAGAATCAAACCCGGGGTTGAACCTTCAGGATGAAGAATCCCTGATGAATGAGATCCTTCGCGAACGTGCCATTGAACTGGGATTTGAAGATGTCCGCTTCTTCGACCTGATTCGGAACAAAATGGCTGACCGCTTTACCACGCAACTGCACGGGTTAAAGACATACCGCGCCGACGGACTGGAGCAATCATGGTCTGACAAGAGTGCTTCGGAGCGGGGTGAACGCCCAACTGAATTTACCTATACCAAATTCGAATTACAAAAACCAAGACGTAATTTCTGGGTTACAGGAGAATTTAATCCGAAATGGTATTTATCAGCTTTTCCTCCCTCTGAAGTAAATAAAGACTACGGTCTGACACAGAATCCGGGATGGTAGTGATTAGTAATTTGAATAAAGAATTGTTTACTATGACAGTGATAAAACATATGAAAACAAAAATATTAGCATTAGCGATGCTCTGCTTGCTAAGCATCGGAAGCTTTGCACAGTCTGACTTGATTTCCGGCAAAGTGACCGACCGATGGGGCGAGCCGGTGCCAGGCGCCTTAATCTCCCTTGTCAGTAATCCTGAAGTTCGTGTTTCAACCGATGCCTACGGTAACTTTGCCATCGGTG
The DNA here is from genome assembly GCF_001270965.1 of Sunxiuqinia dokdonensis. Lineage (GTDB taxonomy): Bacteria > Bacteroidota > Bacteroidia > Bacteroidales > Prolixibacteraceae > Sunxiuqinia > Sunxiuqinia dokdonensis. Next base: position 2,222 of record NZ_LGIA01000019.1, read on the forward strand.
CCGCAGTCGGCGACCAACTGGCCATCGTAACCCGTGAACTGGAAACAACAAGGGCCGAGGTGGTCGACCAAAACGACCTTGAAGTGGTCATTGATTATGCTTCAAAGCCTGTGAACTTAGGTTTTGGTATTAGTCAGAGAATGGCAGAATCAACCGGTTCTGTTTCAACAACCAGCTCCGAAGAAATCAATCGGAGCTCAGCTTTAAGCCTGAGCAACTCCTTGTACGGAAATGCGCTGGGATTGACTTCCATGCAAAATGGTGGAGCCGTCTGGGAAGATTATGCCGACTTTTCCATTCGTGGTTTGAAAACCTTATCGAACAACAATGTGCTTGTACTTGTCGATGGCTTCGAACGCTCCATCGGAACTTTGTCACGCGAAGAAGTTGAATCGGTTTCCCTTCTGAAAGATGCGGCGGCAGTCGCACTATATGGATTCAGAGGAATCAATGGCGTCGTTTCGGTAACAACGAAAAGGGGACGTTATAACAGCATGGACATTGATGTAAGCTACGACCATGCCTTCACTACGCCTTTGCGTTTGCCCGATTTTGCCAATGGCTACACCTACGCCAGCGCCTATAATGAAGCCTTGGAAAACGACGGGCAGCCGGCAAAATACAATAGCTACGAAATGGATGCCTTCCAAGACGGCACCGCTCCGTTTTTGTATCCAAATGTTGATTGGGTGAATGAAACGCTAAAAGACAAAGGGTATTCAAACATTTACAATGTTGGTATTCGTGGTGGCGGCTCAAAAATGAGATACTACACCTTGCTGAATCTGGAAGGCAACGACGGCTTTATAAAGAATACCGAAACGAATGATGGGTATTCTACCCAAATGAAATACTCGAAAGCCAATATTCGCACCAATCTGGATGTTGACCTGAGTGAGAAAACAAAGGCTGAAGTAAATTTACTGGGGATTATCGCCGAGCATAACCGTCCGGGCCGTATTCACGGAACCCTGATGGACAACCTGTACACCTTGCCATCGGCAGCCTATCCCATTAAAACTTACGATGGAATCTGGGGTGGCAACGAAACCTGGACAACCACCAACCCGGTCGCCGGGGTTCAAAACACAGGCTACGCCCGTTCTCACGCCCGTTCCTTGTTTGCTGATGTCAAACTGACCCAAGATCTGGATCTGATTACCGACGGCTTGAGTGGTTCGTTCCGGATTGGATACGATAATTATGCCGAGTTCTGGGAAGGAAAAACACGTGGTTACCAATATGCAAGTGACCGTTTGGGCTTCAACAATGGTATTCCGGTGGATACCATCCGCACCGCTGGAGGTGAATCAAGCGACCTGAGTTTCTCGCGTTCGTTGGGCACTCAAAACCGGCATTTTAACTTTGCGGCCAACCTCGATTACGAAACCAGCTTCACCAACAGTGAACTGTTTACCTCATTAATTTACTCACAGGAACGCATTGTCTACAACGGACAGCACAACACTTACAACCGACAGAACCTGGCTGGGTATGCGCATTACACCATGCACAACAAGTACATTGCTGATCTGGCTTTGGTGGTTTCCGGCTCAAATCGCCTAGCTCCGAACCACAAGTATGGTTTTTCACCAACCTTGTCTGCTGCCTGGGTAATCTCCAACGAATCTTTTATGCAAGGAGTTAGTGCGGTAGATTTTCTGAAGTTAAGGGCCTCTGCAGGTATGATCAATTCCGACTACATTCCCGCTGTTAACCTTTGGGAACAAAGTTACGATGGTGGCAGCAGCTACCCGTTTACCGATGGATTCAACTCCTACGGCGGAATTCGGGAAGGCAGGTTGCCCACCCGCGATTTCAAACTGGAACGTGCGTTTAAATACAATCTCGGACTTGATGCCGTGCTGTACAAAGGATTGACGATTACTGCCGATGGATATTTCGAACGGCGAAGCAATATTTTCGTTCCCGAATCGGGACAAAATTCGGCTGTTCTGGGGGCTTCATCAGCCTATGTAAATGCGGGTATTGTTGATAGCCGTGGTATTGAGATCGGGATCGACTATGAGAAAATAAAAGGCGACTTGAGCTATTTCGTTGGGGCCAAATACACCTTGGCGAAAAACGAGATCGTTGAACAATTGGAAGCTCCACGGGCTTACGACTATTTGAAAACAACCGGTCAGCCGGTGAACCAACTGTTTGGATTGCAAGCTATCGGATTCTTCATTGATGAAGCCGAGATCGCCAACAGTCCGGTTCAGCAGTTTTCAGCAGTAAAACCAGGAGATATTAAATATAAGGATCAGAACGAGGATGGATTCATCAACGAATTTGATGTTGTGCCTATGGGCTACAATACTGCTGTTCCTGAGGCTTACTTCTCATTTGAGCTTGGAGCTGAATACAAAGGGCTAGGGTTTGATGCCTTGTTTCAGGGGGCCGCCAACTACAGCGCTGTGTTAAACACCAAAAGTGTTTATCGTCCGCTGGTCGACAATACCACCATTTCGAATCATTACTATGAAAATCGATGGACCCCGGCAAACGTGTTTGCCAAGTATCCAAGGCTCACCACCGAAAGTAATGATAACAACTACCGGAACAATTCCATCTGGATTGCTGATGCCTCATTCCTGAAACTTCGGACCATTGAGCTGTACTATAAAGTGCCAAAATCAGTCTTGGAAAACCTGCGAATGAAATCGGCGAAACTTTATGTGAGAGGAATGGATTTGTTCAGTATTGACGGGATTGATATTTCAGATCCTGAAGTCATTGGAGTTTCTTATCCAACGTCAAAATCGATTAACATCGGCGTTGCAATTGGACTGTAATTTTCACACAATTAAGAATCATAATATTATGAAAATAAAGAATCTAATTATCGGTTTATGTGGCCTCACCCTGCTTAGCAATTGCAGCGAAATGATGGACTACAATGAGATCGTAAGCTACGATAAAGAAGATATTTTCGAAAGCTTTAACCGTACCGAAAGTTTCGTAACCAATATTTACGGACAACTGGATTACGACTTCGGAAACTATGGTAATGGAGCCATGCTGGCCTCGGCTACTGACGAGTCCGAATTTGCCTGGTCTGTTTCTAATATCCATGACTTTTACAATGGCGCCTGGAGCCCGATCAACAGTATTTCATCTACCTGGTCGAATTCCTATGCCGCTATTCGCGCGGCAAACCTGTTCCTTGTGGAAGCCAAAGATCAGACTTTTGATGAATTTCAAAACAACAAGGACTACTTTGAGCAAATGGAGAAGTTCAACCGCTACCAATATGAAGTACGCTTTTTGAGAGCTTACTTTTACTTTAACCTGGTACGCGAATATGGTAATGTTCCACTGGTAACCACGGTATTGACTGAAGCAGAAGCCAACTCCGTTTCGCAAAGCCCTGCCGAAGATGTGATCAGCTTCATTGCAGATGAATGCGATGCCATCGTCAATCATTTGCCGGTATCTTATTCATCACTAAACTTTGCAGAGACCGGACGCGTTACGCGTGCTTCAGTATTGGCACTTAAGGCTCGTACCTTGCTTTACGCCGCTAGTCCGTTGTTAAATCCCTCGCAGGACGTAGCTAAATGGCGAGCTGCGGCAACGGCCAACAAGGCGGTTCTGGACTCTTGCGCCGAATATGGCATTAGTCTGGGAAATTATACTGCACTTTGGGGAACCGAGAACTACAAAGCTGGCGAAGTCATTTTTGCCCGCCAGGTGGGCGATCTCAATGAGCTCGAGCGTAACAATTTTCCGGTAGGTGCTGAGGGAGGCCGCTCAGGAAATACGCCCACACAAACCTTGGTTGATGCCTATGAAATGAAGGCAACAGGCTTGGCATGGGACGAGCCCGGAAGTGGATTCAACCCTTCAAAGCCTTACGAAGGAAGAGATCCGCGCTTTGCTATGACCGTTGCGAAAAATGGTGATACCGGTTGGCCAAACTATAACAGTCGTGCCCTGGAAACCTTTACAGGAGGTGTGAACGGCGCTCCGATTTCCGGAGCAACTCCGACAGGTTATTATCTAAAGAAATACCTGGATGCTACGGTTGATTTGCGTCCCAACAGCACCAATAGTAAGCGTCATTCGTGGATTACCTTCCGCTTGGGAGAATTTTATCTGAACTATGCTGAGGCTGTTTTCCAAACATTGGGATCAGCCGATGCGACCGATGCTACGTTTACTTTGTCGGCTCGTGAAGCGGTTAATAAGATTCGCCAGCGTTCGGATGTGCAGATGCCTGAACTGCCTCTTGGATTGAGCAACGAGGAGTTTGAAGCTCGGTACATGAACGAGCGTATGGTTGAGTTGGCATTTGAAGGCCATCGCTTCTGGGATGTGAGAAGGTGGAAGCAAGGTGAGTTGTTTAGCGAAGTGACCCTGATGAAATTGTCGCAAAACCCGGATACCGAAGAAATCACCTATACTCGTGTGATTCGCGAACGGGAATGGAGCGATAAAATGTATTTTTCTCCGATTCCTGACCAGGAAATCAGAAAAAGCAACAACCTGGTTCAAAATCCGGGATGGAATTAAACAGATGATTCAATCTTATAAATAAAGAACAAATGAAGAAGACTTTAATTTATACGTTGGGACTCGCTGCCTTGTCTTTGGGTTTATCCAGTTGCGAAGAAGACTATCAGGCCATTGAATATCCTGAAGCTGTAAGCAGTATCCCTGCTCCTATTAGCAATATTGTAAGCACATCGCTACCCGGTCAAATCGCACTGAACTGGGATCTGCCGGAAAGCACGGATTATTACTACATGCAGGTGAGTTACTTTGACCACCTGATGGAGAAGGAAGTTGTTCGTGTGGCCAGCAGTTACGCGGATTCTATGCTGATTGACAACACCCGGGCCAAATTTGGTGAGTACGAATTCCGGTTTCAAACCTTTAGCCTGGCTAATGTGGGCAGTGAGATTACCACGGTAACCGCTGTTTCTGAGAAAGCACCAGCTACAGTTACCATTTCGTCATCGAAAGTTAATCTGACGGCTGATCAGCTGAGCACCAACAACCAGGAGCCGTCCGAAGGGCCCATTGCCAATCTTGTTGATGGGGATGCTGGAAGCTTCTTCCACACGCGCTGGAGCTCACCGCAAATTCCGATGCCCCAATACATTCAGGTTGATCTGGCAGAACCGATTCAGGCATTTCAGTTTTATTTTCAGAACAGAGCCTGGTCGCAGGTAGGTGCGGAAATCGTGGAAATCCAGATTAGCAATGACGGTGAAAACTGGGAAACCCTGACTACGATCGATGGAGGTTTACCTTCGGGTGGTGGGGCCGAATACACTTCGGAAATTTTCGAGCCGGAAAATTCGTTCACTTTCTTCCGCTACAATGTTTTGCAAACCTACGGAAGCAGGAACTATTTCAATATGGCTGAATTTGCACTGTTTGATGTTGACATTCAGACTTACGATCCCGAATTATAAAACTTTTTATTGTAATACACTGTGGAACCAGGGCAAAGTTGCTTTTGGTTCCACTCACAACTACTACTCAATGAAAAAGATGCCCTGCGGGGCATTTTTTTAATCCCTCAAAAATCTAATATGAAACAAGCTCGAGTGGAATACAACCAAAAAAAATAGAGCACAAATATGCTTATTGGCGAGATTCGTTATGACAATTGAAAAAAATACAAAATAAT
>NZ_LGIA01000020.1 GCF_001270965.1 Sunxiuqinia dokdonensis
GATAAAATACTAGAACGTTGCCAACAAGCGTAAAAAAGATACGTTCATCTAAAAAATTACCAATAAATTAGTTGTTGATTAATATTTAAAACTAAGACAATAAAAATTTGTTCTTTTATAAAAAAACAATTAATTTTGTTACTTATAGTCAACATAAATAAAGAGATGAATAAAACTAAAATAAATGACCTAATTCAAAAATTCGACATCACAGATATCGAAAAGCATTTAATATATATTTACCTAAAAAATAAAGGATTAGATTTCAATAAAAGTCTAATATTAAAGAGCAAAATAGGCAACTTTCGACCATCATCAGAATTATTCCTTTTATGTTCTACTTTGGAAATTGATAGCTTGAAAGATTTAGAAAAAAATCTTGAATTGTTAATACCACAAAATGATAGAAAACTAAACGGAGCATTCTTCACACCCAACTATGTTATAGATTTTATTATAAGTGAAACAAATCCAAATGAAAATGATAAATGTTTAGACCCAAGTTGTGGATGCGGTGCATTTCTGATAGGTCTTGTTGAGTATTATAAAAAGAATTACCAAAAAAGTGTAAAACAAATCATTCAGCAAAATATTTTTGGCGCAGATATTCTTGATTACAATGTAGATAGAACTAAAACTTTATTATCTATTTTTGCCCTTCAACATGATGAAGTTATTGAAGAGTCGGATTTAAATATTGAGCATAAAGATAGTTTAAGAGATAATTGGAATTACAAATATGACGTTATTGTTGGAAATCCACCATATGTAAAATATCAGGATTTAAATGATAATAATAGAGTAGAATTAATAAGACGTTGGCAATCAATAGAAAATGGAACTTTTAATTTGTATTTTGCATTTTTTGAATTAGGTCACAAGTTACTTAATGACTCTGGCAGATTGGGTTATATTACTCCTAATAATTATTTTACCTCATTATCAGGTATATCTTTAAGACAGTATTTTCACAGACACAAATGCTTGACAAGAATCGTTGATTTTAGTCATAAAAAAGTATTTGACGCACAAACATATACTGCAATATCATTTTTAAACAAACAAAAGAACGAAAAAATACTTTATGATAAAATTCTTGAATATCAAGAGTGCCCTGACTTTTTACTTAAAGCCAATGGTTCTCCAAATTATTTAGACAAATTAAATGTAAAAAAATGGCGATTACTTAAAAAACAGGAACAAGAAAATATCAGGATTATCGAGACGATTGGAACTCCAATTAAAGATTTATTTAATATAGCCGCTGGAATTGCAACCTTGAAAGATGAAGTATTTTTTGTAAACTCAATAATTGAAAAAGACGGATTAATAAAAAAAACAACCGAAAATGGTGTTTTCTATATTGAAAAAGAAATAACCAAACCTGTTTACAAAATATCAAACTTTAAAAATCAAGAAGATATATATCAAAATACACTTAGGATTATTACGCCCTACTATTCGAATTCAAAAAGTGCTACTCCAATTCCCGAAACAGAATTTAAAAAACAATTTCCACATTGTTATGAGTATTTGTTGTCTGAAAAAGAAAAATTAGATAGTAGAGATAAAGGAAAAAAAATCTATAAACCATTTTATTCTTGGGGGAGAACACAAGGAATAACAAGATTTGGTAAAAAAATACTTAATCCCACTTTTAGCAAACATCCAAGATTTTTATTCGTTCCAGAAGAAGATGCTTATTATACTAATGGCTATGGCATTTATTTTTCAAAGAACAATAACGAGACAGCCTCATTATTCGAAGATATTAAACAC
>NZ_LGIA01000021.1 GCF_001270965.1 Sunxiuqinia dokdonensis
TAAAATACTAGAACGTTACCACACATTTTGAAAAAGACGACAAATGATGACAGATTTAGAATTTAAATACTTGAAACTTGCAGTAATTGAACAAGTGAAATTCGATGAAATCAAGGAAATTCTTGGAATTCAAAAAAGTGAAGTTTCAAAAATGTGGAACGACTTAAAAGAGCAAAGAGAATATCTTTCAGACTTGAGAAAGATCTGGAAATCAAAATTTTAAAACACTGAAACGGCTGAAAGTTTTTGGGAGTTCAAAAATTGGCATGAAACAACAGAGAAGAAATGTTTTTATTGTGGAATAACGCAAAACCAAATAACTGAACTATTCCAAAGAAAGAAAATAGAAACAAAACGAAATCGTGGAAAAAAACTTGAAATAGAAAGATTATTGCCAAATGAACCATATGATAATTTAAAAAATCTTGTGTTCTCATGTTACTGGTGTAATAATGCAAAAACCGACACTTTTTCGTCAGAGGAATTTAAAATCATTGGAAAAGAAATAGGAAAAATTTGGGAAAAACGATTGACTGAATGATAACCGACCAAGAAACCAATTTTGTTTATTTTTCAGAACTCTTCAAACAAAGGTTTGAACAAGAATATTCTGAAATTACTTCAATTCTTGCAAAGCACAGAATTGGCTTCGACACGTTACCAGAAACTAAGGATATTTGGTGCAGAGACTACATGCCAATTCAAGTTTCAGAAAATAAATTCATTGAATATCGGTACGACCCAGATTATTTACAAACAAAAAAATACAGAAAACTTAAATCCTATCCAGGTATCATTAGTGAATCAATTGGTTTAAAACCCGAAAAAACGGATTTAATAGTTGATGGCGGAAATATCATAAAATCAAAAGACTGCGTCATTTTAACCGACAAGGTAATTTTGGAAAATAAAGATTTTTACACAAAAGAAAGTCTAGTCGAAAAGGTTAAAGAATTATTTGAAATTGAGAAAATTGTCTTAATCCCTTGGGATAAAAAAGAGCCATTCGGACACGCCGATGGAATGATTCGATTTATAAATGAAAACAAAGTTTTAATAAACGGATATTTCAAGGAATACAGTGAAAAATTTCAAAGCTATTTTTTTGGAGAATTAGCAAAAAACGGACTGGAATTTACCGAGTTGAAATTTGATGTTAAGAAACCAAATGAAGAATTGAATTGGGGGTACATCAATTTCTTACAAGCAAAAAATGTGATAATAATACCGCAGTTTGGAATTGACGAAGACAAGCAGGCGTTTGAGCAATTTGAAAAATTCTTCCCCGATTATGCGAAAGAAAATAGAATTGAAAAAGTAAATGCAGGCAAAATTATTGACGGTGGTGGAGTTCTAAATTGTATGACATGGAATATTAAAAAATAAAAAACGTGTGGTAACACTTAGCCTCTAATGGAGCATTGCTTGCATACGCTTGGCATTGGAGGCTATGTTGAATTACACATGGTCTGCGTGGAACTACCTGCCGATTAGTCGTTTGAGTATCGAGTTTTCAATCCGTTTTTTCGATTCCCCTTGCCGGAACAATCTTTGGGGACGATTATCAAGCATGCAGCCTTTGCTCGTCCGGCAGATGATCGTCTACCCGGGCCTCGTGGAGCGTCGGGCAGACAGCCACTAAACAAGTTGTTAAAAGTTCTAAAGACGCCGGCTTGTGTGACAAAAGTTACAGACCGGACACTGGCGGAAACTTATTTTTGCTGGGCATGTTAGTTTTCGAACCGAAATATAGAAAATACCTGGTCCTGGCCTTGATGATGCTCGTGGCCATTCCCTGTTCCGTAAAAAAGGAAACCAAACAATGGCTCCGGATTGTGGAAGCGGGACAACAACCCACAACCGCGAAAACTAAAATTGCCTGTGCCAACTTTGACCAGTTAAGGCAGGCTAACAGGAAGAAACAGGTACAAAACCACCTTCGTCCTTTTGTTACTCCATCGGTTGATGCCCCTAAATGGGCTATCGAAAAACGAATCAGCCTGCCCGCTTTCTTCAACACACAAAAAGAAAAAGTCCCATCGCACCTCCTGTTTGAGCAATT
>NZ_LGIA01000022.1 GCF_001270965.1 Sunxiuqinia dokdonensis
GGCAAATGTAGCATTTCCACTGTCTGCCAAAAATTTCATCACACATTACCTTGCAGTAATGTGCTTCATTGTCATCTAATGTTATCCATATACTTCCATCTGAACTTAATAGATTCCTTAATATTTTCAAACGATGACTTAATAAATTCAACCAAATGGAGTGCTCTAAACCATCATCATAGTGATCAAATGCATTTCCTGTATTATACGGAGGATCAATAAAAACACATTTTATTTTCCCGGCAAAGTCCTGTTCCAGGGCTCTCAACGCCAAAAGGTTGTCCCCGTGAATGAGCATATTTTCTGAATTTGGATCACCGTAGCTGTATTCCGGGTTTTCAATTAAAATCCGTGGTTCCAGCTTGGGTTCTTCGCCTTTGCCAATCCAGGTTAGTTCCAGTTTCTGGTTGTTATTGTTTTTTGCCATACGTTATAGTTGTTTCCTAAATTCATTTCCTGGCTTTCCTAAATTTTCATCCATTTAGAAAATCTAAATACCTGATTGTCAAATACTAAATAAAATTCATTCCCTAAATTCATTCCCTAATTCTCCTAAATTTTCACCCATTTAGGGAAGCCCCTACTCCCAATATTTTTAATTTTATCCTTTTTCATTTCTTGCAAGATATTTTCAATTTTCTTTTTTCGTTGTTTGTCATCCATATAATCAGGCAGCTTGTCTAATAGCAGGGTATCAATTTCTTCCCGTGTCGCAAAACTATGATTTTCAATGTGCTTTATAATAAAAGACATCAGCACTTCTTTATCTAATCCTTTATTTCTCGTGTATTCAGCCTTTTGGTTGGTTACTTCTGCAATTTGAGCAGAGATAAAGTAGTTGGGTTTTCTGCCTTCAATAAAGCCTTTTTTCTTCAATAATCTGGCTGCATTATCTGTAATGGGTATCGATTTTTGTACCTTATCTAAAAGAATAACTTCGGTAAGGTTCATTTCATCGATATGCTCAATAAGCAGTTTAGAGAAGTTTTCGTCTATGGCATTACCATAAATTTCCAATATAACTTCTTCTCTTTTAGACTTGGTATAATCGGGTAAAGGGAAATAGCGGAGGTACTGGCTTTTGGTCATTTTGTGAATACCATACCCAAGGCTATCAATCATATTGAGATTGAACATAGCCTCTACCAAAAATTTATTGCGGTAATTTTTAGGAGTTTTTTCACCTAACAAATAATCATCTGCTTTACCTTCAAAGAAAGACCCTGCATTTTCAAAAATGAGTTTATTGGCTTTTTCAGTGAGGAGAATACGGGAATTATAGCTGTAGTCTTGATGGGCAATACAGTTGTTGAGTGCTTCTAAAATTACTTCAGTATCATAGTTTAATACTTCGGTGGCAATGAGCTGATTGTTGGGAAAAAACTTATGCCTTACAATGCGTATTTGTTTCAATACTTCATTTATAGACAAGAATAATGGTGTGCCAAAATGCTCATAAGCCTTTTGGTCGGTGTCTAATTTCCATGTAATTTGAGCTACACTTGGGGAAATGAAATGTGAAGATTCTGGTTTTCCTAACAATAAAATAGCGGTATTTGTAATTTTACCATCGACTGTAATTTTAGCTTTATCCAAAAAAGTTTCGTCCGACCAGCCATCAATATCGTTGAAGAAGGGTTTCCCTACCAGTTTTTCTTTATACTTTTCTTTGGCAAGCTTAATTGCCTCGTTATCCAACGCTGTAATCGAGGCATTTTCAATAATCTTTGCCGACCAGTCATCCTGAGAATTGTAGATGATTTTGGCGTAATGCGGATAATCTTTCAAATGTGTGAGTGATGTTCCTATCCGTATCGAGGGTTTTCCCTGAAAATTAGTGGGTTCACCAACAGCGGCGGGGATTCGGAATAGTTCAACTTTGTGTTGAGCATCAAACATAAATTCAAAATAATCGAACCGGATAGAAGGTGTTAAATAACGTCTAATCCAGAATTCCAGATCATCGTTCCCATGTTTTCGTGATTTGAACTTATAATTTGTTCCTTTAACTGTGTGGTCATTATTGTCGATTCCCAATACTAACCAGGCGAAAGATTGATTATTTACACATGCGGCATTTGAAAGACCAGATATATAGTCACCTAATTTTTCGTCAGGTTTTATCGTACTTGACTTGAATTCTACCCATTCTGTTTCGCGGGGCAAAGCACGAAGTTCGTTCAATAAATTTTTTAATTCTGTATCGGTCATCTTAAATCAATTTCCATTTTAAGGTAAAAAGAATTTCTTCTGTAATTTTTTGTTTCAATCGTTCTTCAATGTTACCTAATAAATCGTCTTTTTTCAACTCAATTTGATCCTGGGCTTCAAAAAGATGTTTCCGTTTTTCATTTCGTTTTTTTTCCAGGTCTTTAATTGATCTTTGTTCGGCAACTTTTTTCTGCAAGTCTAATAATTTCCTTGCTTCTGCTTTGCGTAATTTTATTTCAGCATCAATATCCTTTATCTCCTTTTCAAGGCTAAGCTTCATATCGTCAGCCCAGTTATCCAGTTTGCTGTATTCTTCGTCAAAAAACTTGGCGTTTCGCTGTATGTTTTCATCCAGAATTTCCTGTTTCTGGGCGTGGCACAATTCATCAAACCGGCTTTGCATTTCTGTTGAAACTGAAACGGTTTTGCCTTCTTCTGCCCAAACCGAAAACAGCTTCCTGCAAATTTCAGCGTCCAGTTTCTCTCCATCATCGGTAACACCAGCCAGCATTAAGTATTCCTCGTTTTCAAATGAAGCAATGGTAAGCAGGTTCACCTGTAACCATCCGGTTTTCCCGGAAAGTTCCTCCAATAAAGTGATTTTGGTTGGGGTGTTTGTGTAATCGAACGTTATTTCCCGTGCCGGGAGCTTTTTGTTTTTACAAGCTTCAACAATCCGCTGGGCTAGAGGATGCCCAATACGGTAAACATTTGTGTCTTCTGCAATCTCAATCTCTGTTTTCCGTTTATCGTCCTTTGTTCGGAGAATCAAATAAGGTCCCGGATGAATGTTCTCGCTGGGAAATGGATTTTTCCTTAATCGGAAAGAATCTTCAGTATGGTTAAATTCGGCATAATCCTGCAAATAAAACCGGGTAATGTTCCAAAGCCACTGTTCATACTGGTTCAGGTACTCTTTTCCCTTCTCCATGTTGAATTTCAGCTTTTGGTGGACTTCTTCATCAAAGTTTTCCAGCAATTGCTTTTTGGTAACATCCATTTTCAGTTCGATGTCCGGTTCCAGTTCTTTTTGAAGCTTGTCGAATGCTTCCTTAATTTCTTCGGGACTGCGGTACTCTTGATAAATTTTGGCAATCCGTTTTTCAAAATCCACGCCGCTTTCAATGCTTCCCAACACTTCGTCGCTGGCACCAAACACCCCGTTAAACAGTTGGAATTTCTGGTCGAGCAACTGGTACACCCGCTGGTCGGCAGCGTTTGCCTTGTTCAGGAAATTAATAACCACGACATCGAATTTTTGCCCGTACCGGTGGCAGCGTCCAATTCGCTGCTCAATCCGTTGTGGATTCCAAGGCAGATCGTAATTGACTACCAGGGAACAGAATTGGAGGTTAATTCCCTCGGCTGCGGCTTCGGTCGCAATCATGATGGTGGCTTCGTTGCGGAAGTAGTCCACCAACGCCTGGCGCATATCAGCCGAGCGGGAACCGGTCGCCCGGTCGGTATCTTTGTGTTTTTCGAACCATTCCTGATAAATCTGTCTGGATTTAGAGTCGTTGTTCGAACCGTTAAAAAGAACAACCTCGCCGTTGTATCCATTCCCTTCCAGGATATTTCTCAAGTATTCCTGTGTCCGGGTCGATTCGGTAAAAATTATCGCTTTCTGTGCCGCCCCGAGTTCTTCCAGCTTTTCAAATCCTTTCTCCAATGCTTTTTGGAGCTTATCTCCTTTTGAGTTTGCCTTGATGGTTTTTGCCAGTGCTGCAAACTGCTTCAGTTCCTCCTTTTCTTCTTGAATGGATTCAATTTCTTCATCCGACAGAAGCTCAATATCATCGGGCAAATCGTTTTCTTCTTCCCATTCGTCCTGTACTTCTTCAAACAATTCGTAGTTGCCTGAAATTTCCTGTTCCAGGGCCGCTTCCTGTTTGTTGAGAATAGCTTCTAGCCGGTTTGCCAATCCTTCCAGTGTTCCCTGGATAGCGAAGGTTGAAGATGCCAGAAGTTTCCGCAGGATCAAGGTCATCAACTGCCGTTGGCTGTTTGGCAGGGCATACAAATTATCCCTTTGCAAATAATCTGAAACCAGGTCGTATAGTTCGGTTTCTTCTGTGTAAGGGTAAAATTCTTCCACCAGCGCAATCCGGTTGGTGTAGTTAATATATTCTAGAACCTGCTTTCGCAAAGTGCGCTGGCAAAGTGGTTTAAGCCGGGCTTTTAAGTCTTCAAAACTGTCGATTTCTGCCAGCCTTGAATACTGGCTTTTATAGCTTTTTAAGTCGCCAAAAGCGTAATCGTCGATAATGCTTACCAGTCCGTACAATTCGAGCAACGAATTTTGAAGCGGGGTTGCCGTTAGCAAAACTTTCTTACTGTTGCTGAGGGATTCTTTTATTGAGTTCCCGATTTTATTGGTAGGCTTGTACACATTTCTCAGCCGATGTGCCTCATCAATGATTACCAGATCCCAAAGTACATTTCTAACCTCCAATTCTTTTGACCGGGCAAACTGGTAAGAGCAAATCACGATTTCATTTTGCTCGAAGGGATTCCATTTCCCATCCTTAATCTCTCTGTTGAATGATTTTGCTTCCAGAATTACCGATGGGAGATAAAACTTGTCCACAAGCTCCTGGTTCCATTGTTTTCGAAGGTTTGCCGGAGCAATAATCAGCAACTTCCTTTTTCGTTCTGCCCACTTTTGCGAAAGAATGATTCCGGCTTCGATGGTTTTTCCCAAGCCAACTTCGTCTGCCAGCAATGCCCCTTTCGAAAGAGGAGATTTAAACGCAAAAAGAGCAGCCTCCACCTGATGTGGGTTGAGATCGACTTTCGCATCCTGAAGAGAAGCAGTGAGTTTTCCAAGGTCATCAGCTGATATTTTTCTGGTCAGCTCATGGGCAAAGTATTTGGCGTGGTAAGAAGTTAAATTCATTAGAAAAAGACCTTCAATTTTTTAAAAGCTAAATTTAACAACAAAGCCCTGATATCCTATCTCTTTTCGAGTGATTGTTTAAAAAATTGAAAAAGGCTAAAATATTATGATTGATTACTTTTATGGGGTGTTATGAAAGCGGTCATAAATGAATTTATACAGAGATTACTCCTTTCACTCAAATTTCCGACAAATTTATTGATCGCTTCCCTGAACGGTAAAGGGGAACTCGCTTTTCGTGGCTCGTTTCCTTCGGATGCGTTCAGCTTTTCCCTTTCCAAATCACACATGCTATCCACACGGAAAACCTGACATGCACCCCGTTGACCTCATCCGGGATAGCTCAATTGTGGTATGCCAAAAATTTAAGTTTAACGGCGTGCCAGACCCGTCCGGAAACTGACGGATGCCATTATAAGTCCGCAGGGCTAGCGGCGATCTATTATGAATGATTTCAAAAGTTTAAAACCAATTTCAGTCTATTCCACGAAACAAGCCGTTGATGATGGTTTTCTGATTCTAGTTGATCAAAAGGTTTCCCAGGAGGCTGGGATCCGTCATCCGGTTTACCTGACCCGGGCAGTTTGGGACAAATATGTTGAAGTTCCCAAAGGGATGGAAGGCCATCAGGACCAAGACGGCCGGTTATGGGATGCACTGTTCATGTTTGCCTTTTTCGCCCGGAGGGAGTCTTCTTCCCAGTTGCTTTTTAAGCTATTGGTTCAACTGCCGGATGCTGGCGATTGGGAGCAGAACGAAAAAGTAGCAGAAAGATCGAATCGGCTGTTGCGGGAAGTTATACTCAAAGCCGTGGTTACAGCCCGGGATTTTGATGATCCGTCGCCTGCGATTTTCATTATGAAACCGTTTGAAGATTAACCAATCCTGATGTTTGTTGTCAGAATTAAATGATCGGAGGTATTGATGATGAGATACAAAGATGATCCAAGACAAATTGCGGTACGTTATCCAAGTTATTGCGAAAAGTACCAGATGAGTTTGCCTCGTGGTACTGTAGCGTATTACTGGCCACGAAGCCGCACGCTGCTATGCTCTGATAGCGGAGAACCGGAATTCCGAAGTTTTCTTTCGGCTGCGGCCGATGAAGGTGTTTATTCCGGAAAAGGGAATCCTTTTTAGGTTAAACTACAGGGGCCGAGTGCCCATAGCCGTCAACCTAAATCCATAACTATCAGATTATGAGTATGTAGCTGTTTTTACCCCCGCTCCTTTTGAGAGCAGGGTTAATTTTAGTTATTTCATTCATATCAAGGAACTTTCTAAAGTTATTAAACGGGATTGAGTTATGCTGATTCACCCCGTTCTTTTTATTAAAAATAGTAATAATGTTCTATATGTCAATACATTGAGTGCATTATTTCTTCTGAGCTAAGCTTATTTTTTTTCTTCTCCAGCCAATGATTCCTGTATAATAGTTGATCAATCCACCCCCAAAAATGTGATAGCTCCTGTAAACCGTGTCTTAAGACATTTCTTAAACGGTAGGTGTTATCAAACAAGGTTTTAAAACATTTAAAGAGACTAAGCAACTTGCCTGTTTTCTCGTACATCAGGGGGCGTTTGCTCATGATGATATTCCAGTTGACAATCATCAGGAGTAGTTTAAAATATAGATGACACAACCACCTTGTGTATTTCATATTCCGGATATGATGCACCCCTAGTACTGATTTCCATATTTTGAAGACCAATTCAATTTGCCAGCGTATTTTATAAATCAGGGGAATAGCCGAAATAGGCAAGATATCTTCAGGAACATTAGTGATAATCAGGTTAAAACGGGACATCAATTTAAATTTTTCACTACTGGTATATCCTTTTCGTTTATGTGTTTTGTTTGATTTTAAGATACGCTGTTGGTATACCTCGTCGGGTAGGAGATCAATAATCAAGCGAACCGGTATCTTCGGTTCATTTCCGATACACACGTCTTTTTCAATTCTGGTCAGACCATACTTTTTCATGCGCCGGTAGAGGGCACCAAAATCCATCTGTCGAAGTTCCCCTGCCTTCAACTCATAGACGATTGTTTTTGGGCGAAGTCTGGAAATGAAGAATGCTTTCTTTTTCTCAATATTTAGAAAGGATTTGAATGCAAAGTAACCAAGATCCCGGATGATCAGGTCATTGCTCTGAACCATCTCCAGGGCTTCAAGTGAATCTCTGACATCAGGTCTGTTTGCGGCTGTCAGGCTCAGGTCAATGATTTGCCCACTTTTTAAATCAAACTCAAACTGAACACAGGCGCCAGCTTTGGAGGCTGCACCTCCCGAACCTGGGAGATGTTCGCTGTATTGTTCTGGAAGTTCAAACCGGGTCGAATCTTTTATGACAACCCGATTGAAAAAGTTTAGCCATCCGCTATCAAGCTGGCTAGTTAACTGGCCGCTAAGTTGCTTTTCTATAAGCAACTTCAGAAAATTTACTGCCTGGTTATTGAATCGTTTATCAATACCTTGTTTACTTATCCCAATATCGTGTGAAGACTGGGCTTCAACTGCAAGTTGATTGAGACTTTTTAACTTGGAAAAACTGGATTCATACATCATTAAATCAAAAAACACAAACGGGTTTAACTTGGATTTACGTTTCTTAAACCCCGCTTTAATAGCCGTATCCATCAATTCTTCTGAACTGAACAGCTTCTTTAAAGAACTTGCTATTTCTTGGGAGTTGTCTTTGAACTCCCCCCTTTATATTTAGTAAAAAAACTAAAAACCAGATCTACCAAATTGAAAATCGACAAATCCGGTTTTCTTAGGTTGACGGCTATGGGCCGAGTGCCCCTTTTTTGTTCGTTCTCTTTTTCAGGAAGATATGTTGCAATAGTTAAGGAGCATCACCTTTAAATGTTCGACAATGCCAATCTTGATATCATCCCAGTTTTCACAAAACACGGCATAAGCATCACCTGAACAGATGATCTGCGGTCGCTCGTCCATATCCCGCATGGTTTTTAGATGATGTCGATTTCATTGAGGGTGAATTTTGTGTCTGTCATTACTCATTTGTCCTTTCATGGCTGTGATGAAAGGACAATGGCAGGGTTTACCGGGCAGCGGTACGCACAAAGGATATTGAAACTATTTTGTATTTACATTTGAATAAACATCAACTAAAAATTGTAGAATAGCGGTTCCTTTTTTCCAGTTTTGAAATTTAACCTATTAGAATTTTCATTACATTTATGCTTCTATAAAAGAAACAACTAACTTACTTAAACTGGGCTTCTAGATGTGGACAGATAATGAAACCGACAAAGACTTTCTAAATTTTGCTTGCACGGCAGATACGGTTGCTAAGCTTATTATTGAAGCAAAAAACGAACCTGTTTCAATAGGTGTTTCCGGTCAATGGGGTGTTGGTAAATCGTCTATGATTAAGCTCATAAGAAAATCTTTGAATCCCGAAAAAAATAAGCAGTTTGTATTTGTTGAATTTAACGCATGGCTATATCAGGGATATGACGATGCAAGAGCGGCTTTAATGGAAGTTATTGCCAATAAATTAACAGATGAGGCTGAAAAAAGGAATCAAGGCATAGAAAAGGCCAAGGATTTTCTCAAAAGGGTTAATTGGTTAAGAGTTTTAAAAGCAGGTGTAGGGATTGCCACACCTCTAGCGTTTGGGTTACCACCACTAGGAATTATCAGCGAAATTTTAAGTATATCTAAAAAAATTCAGAGTGGCGAACTTTCACAAAATACACTCGAAGCGTCAGAAAAAACGGCTCAGGAAACATTTGAGAAATTTTCTGGATTTTTAAAACCCAAAGAAGAAAAAACACCTCCAAAAGAAATTCAAGCAATACGTAATAGTTTTGAAGAAACGTTGAATGAGATCGGTATCACACTTGTAGTTCTTATTGATGACCTTGATAGATGCTTACCGGAAACGACAGTTTCAACGTTAGAAGCAATAAGACTTTTCTTGTTTTTAAAGAACACTGCTTTTGTTATTGCCGCAGATGATGAGATGATAAAACACGCCGTCAAAAAACATTTTGAGTTAGATGATAAAAAAGACCTTGTTATTAATTATTTTGACAAGCTAATTCAAATTCCATTAAGAGTTCCTGCGTTGGGAACACAGGAAGTCAGGGCTTATCTAATATTATTATTTGTAGAAGCAAGTGGATTAGAGGACGCCCAAAGAGAAGAAATTCGGGGTCAAATAATTAAGCAATTATCATTAAGTTGGCAGGGTAAACGGGTTGATAGAGCATTTATAAATGGTCTTGGTATTACTTTACCCCGCTCCCTTTTGCAAAAGGTTGAAACGGCAGAACTGCTTGCTAATATAATGACAACATCTACAAAGATTAAAGGGAATCCTCGACTTATAAAACGTTTCTTAAACACCTTGTATATCAGAATGGCTATTTCAGAATCATTAGGGGTCAATGTAGATGAGTCAGTGCTTGTAAAACTATTACTCTTTGAGCGTTGTGGGAATCCCAGTGCTTATTCTGAATTGCTGTCAAAAGTAAATGAAAATGTAGAAGGTAAACCTAGCTTTCTGAAACAGTGGGAAGAAGACATTTCAAAAGGGAAAAAAATTGAATTAACCGAAAATTGGAAAGACGATGAGCATTTTGTCAAAGAATGGTTGGAGCTTTCCCCAACATTATCCGATAGAGACTTAAGAGGCGCTCTTTATGTCAGTCGGGAACATACTCCTTTGATAACACCGGAAGACAGATTGTCTTCTTCTGCAATCGAATTATTGGAAGTATTTATTAATACCCCAGACGTTGCTTCAAGTTTTGCCGATAAATTGAAAGCAATTCCTAAATCAGAGCTCAGTATCATTATGGATAGGGTACTAGATAAAGCCAAACAGGAAAAGGAATGGGGTACTCCTAAGATTCTTGGTTCTTTGATAACAATTTCAAAGATAGATTCAATGCAAGCGCAACGGTTGACGACATTCCTTTCAAATCTAACCCCCTCCCAAATAAGACCTGCTATAATCCCTAGAATATCCAATGAAATTTGGGCTAAACCAGTTATGGAACATTGGTTAGAAGTAGATACCTCACAACAAGTAAAGAAAGCTATTAACATCAAAACAAGGAAAAAGTAATGGGAACATCTCAATCAAGCAAGGGGCCCAAAGGAAAAGTGCCTTTAGTACCACCTTGGGCGGAAGATAGTAACATTAAGACGCCGACACAGTCAGATGGCAGGGATTCTGGAGACAATGGTGATGGACCATCCAGTCCCAAAGATATCCCTCTTGCCCCAGCAGGTAGATTCAGAGCTGCGCGGACAAATATTAATAATTTTGCTAAGCACGGTGACAAAGAAAAACTAAGGAAAGGAATTGGCCATTACATTAGAACAGGATATGGTGGCTCAAAAACAGCAACAAAAAGACTGAGTAGAACGGTAGATACTGCCGGTGTCCTTTTTGATTTTCTTTCCTCGATTTCAACAGGGCGAACAAGTTCAGGTCAGCCCTTCCAAGAAATAGATATTCAGGCATTTCAAGGGAAAAATGAGAATGAAATCACAGATGCAATTATTAATGCCGTTCGTCCTATTGACGGAGACCTCGACTCCGAAGTAAGCCAAAATTCTATAAAAAATGCTTTCGCTGAACTTTTAGAAAGAGAAGAAGATACTGACTTATTAAATTTAACGGACGACCAACGATTATTTGTTGTCGAGAAATTCGTAAGCAACGATGTATTTGCCCGATTTGAATTAGACTTAGGCAGAAATATTCTTGATAATGCTCCGACCAGTGTTGCAGCAACACGCCTTCAAGAAGCCAAAGACTATATCCGTGAGGCAGTTTCTGCAAAATACCAGAAAAAGATAACTAAAGATACTATAACACCTTCTTCCATTAGGAAACTCATACAGGATGTATTATTAGAAGCATTTGAAATTTTTGAAAGCGATGCACTATGAAAATATATTGTACTCCACAAAAAGGTAGTGAAAATAACTACAACCAAGATTTAAAAGTAGTCTTATTTGGGAAAGCAGATAATCGTGCTGAAGGTTACATTGGGGAACAAATTTGGCAAAAGGTCATAGCCGAAAAAATTAATCCGTCCTCAAAGGCGTGGGATTTATTGTCAATAGCCTTGTCTGTTATTTCGGCTGATTATGCCGGTCATAGAAAAAAGAGTCATGACGGTTGGACTAGAGAATTTGAAATGGTCGTAGCTGTAATCGATAAGGACTTTTGGAATGGTCAGGCTTTCTTACTGTCAAAGCTTTTAGGCTTTCTTACCTCTGACAGGTGGCATTTTACTTTCGTGGATGGTGGATTTCAACCGAAAGCTCCTAAGTCAAGTGAATTTAAAGTCATTGAGAATGATTGTGTAGTATTATTATCCGGCGGATTAGATAGCCTTATTGGAATAATTGATTTGGTTGCCCAGGAGCATAATCCTGTTGCCGTTAGTCAATTAGTACCCGGAGATGCTGAAAAGCAAAGAGACTTTGCAAAAATATTCAATCCAAACGTTCCACACATTCAATTTAATCATAACAAAAAGTTTCCAGACAGCGAGACGCCTTCATCACAAAGGGCTAGGTCAATTATCTTCTTAGCCTATGGCATTTTGATTGCGACTTGTCTGAAAAATTACAAAGAAAGAAAAACCGTAACACTCTATATGTGCGAGAATGGATACATATCTCTTAACCCGCCACTGACAGGTATGCGTATTGGCAGTTTAAGTACTAGAACAACGCACCCGATTTATTTATTAATGTTTCAAGAACTGATAAGCAATGCCGGATTGAATGTTACCATTGAGAATCCTTATAAGGATAAAACCAAAGGACAGATGCTTATAAATTGTAAAAACCAAGCATTAATAAAACAATATGCACATAAGTCTACGAGTTGCGGGCGTTTCAAAAGACATGGGCATAAGCATTGTGGGCGTTGTGTCCCCTGTCTTGTAAGACGTGCTGCATTTAAAGCTTGGAGAGAAATTGACCAAACAAATTATATCTATGATGATTTGTCTATTGACACCCCAAACTATGCTCAATACGACGATGTTAAATCAATTGCAATCGCGATAAAAGAGGTTGAGAATAATGGGCTTGATAAATGGCTCGGAGCGCAATTAAATTCAGCTATACTGGGTGACACTTCAACTTATAAAAAGACTATTCAGATTGGGGTGGCTGAACTTAAAAAGTTTCTTCAAGGTTATAACATTGTATGATAGATTTTCATTGTCACCTTGACCTTTTCCCTGACCCCAAAAGTATAGCAGAAGAATGCGGGGCACGAGATCTGTATGTATTGGCTGTTACAACAACGCCAAGTGCATGGGTTAAATCAAACCAATTAAGCACAAATAATAAACGTATAAAAACAGCACTCGGCTTGCATCCCCAATTAGCGTTTGAAAGAGAGGAAGAACTTTCTCTTTTTGATAACCTTCTTCCAAAGGTTAGATATGTTGGCGAGATTGGTCTGGATGGTTCTCGCGACTTTATAAAAACATGGGATGCCCAAATTCGTGTTTTTTATCACATTCTCAATTCCTGTCAAAATAGTGGTGGAAAAATATTGTCAATACATAGCCGCAAGGCTGAAAAAAAAGTGATTGACTTGTTATACAATTTTCCTAAAGCAGGTATTCCTATTTTGCATTGGTATTCTGGCAGTCTTGCTGAATTAAAACGCGCTATTGATATAGGATGCTGGTTTAGTATTAATCCAGCAATGGTTAAAAGTAAATCTGGGACTCGAATTATTCAGGAAATTCCCAAAAGCAAAATTGTTTCTGAAACCGATTCTCCATTTACCGGGGAATACGATAATCCATACAAACCATGGGATGTAGAATTGGTATATATTGGATTGTCAAAAATTTGGGGTATGCCTTTAAATGATACAAAGAAATTAATTTGGAATAATTGCAAGAACTTGCTTAATCCCAAGTAATCAATTTATAAAAAGCCCACTAATAAAAAGTACTTGCTATAAACTATCTCTTTTCTCAACCAGTCCCCCCAGAAACCTTGCAAAGTCACAAATATCGCCGTCAACGCTGGCGCGTTCCAGTGCGGCCATGTAGGCATCCCTTTGCCCGACCGGAATAACCGTCCATGAATACCCGCCCGAAGCCAACATGGTATTAAACAGAAAACGCCCGATGCGTCCGTTACCATCCATATAGGGGTGGATATAGACAAAGATAAAATGCCCCAGCACTGCCCGGACACCTGCATTGTCTTCATTGCGTAATAATTCAAACAGTGTGGGAATGGCCTCGCGCACCGCTTCGGCACTAAGCGGCGTATGCATTGACCCTTTGATATATACCTGACTGTTCCGGTATCCGGCAAGGTCGGATGGTTTTAATATTCCGGAAACAACACTGGGGGCGAATAATTCCCGGTACCAGTCTGAATGATCGGTATCGGTCACCTCTCCTTCATTTTTCCCGGCCAGGATTTTCTTTATACTTTCCTTTACCGCCTGGAACGCCTGATAATATCCCCGTGCGGCCATGGCATTACGCGCCTCTCTGTCTGCCTCGTTCCCATCAGGGTTCCAGTTGCCATCTCTTACCCGTTCAATCAGTTCGGCCGTTACGCGATACCCCTCAATGGACAAGGAATGATAGGCATCTTCGGCGTAATGTTCTTCGACCGCTTTCATATAAGCTTTAATATCTGTGGGGATTGCACTGGCTTTGGGGAAATTTTCAATCACAACACCGCGCATCTGGTGCCACATCAGCTTTATGCGGCTGACATACGGCGAATTCTCCCGAACTGTGAGAATATGTTCCGGCAGTTTTTCCGAAAAAGGGTCTTCCTCCCGAACATCATATCCGGCGGATTTCATGGTTTTAAGGATATTGTCAGCGATCCTGGCATTTCCAATATTACGGAAAGCTCCGGCCAACCTTCCGGCAATGACACTATGCCCACCATCCAACAGCTTTGCCAACAATACCGAAGCATCCTTGACCATCGCAAGACACGCTCTTGCATCAATGGTATAACGGGTAAAGAAATCTGCGTTAACAGCAATCAATCCGGCTTCAAGAGAATAAACCTGGAGCCCATTTAAATTAACTTTGGAATCATTAGCTGGAATATTAAGTTTGTAGTCAAAAATAGAAGTTCCATGCAATAGCTGTACGATATTGTTATTTGCTTTTGGTGAACGAACAAGAAGCTGTTTCGGGATAATTCTGTTTCCACTATGAAGTAATAACGACTGATCGGGAGAAAGACACCAGACCTCTCCAAAACGCTCATTAAGGTACATAGAGGCAAAATCCCAGAATGACATATACCAGGACGTAGTATCGCCATCACGTTCTTCAGGACGGGTTGAAATGTACCATCCCTTGATAACGTCTTTTATGAAGCCGTTACGTTTTAAAAGTTGCTTATGCGACGTTTTAAGATCAGATGCCTTGATAACAGCAATGTCTCTATCTTTCTGTAGTTTCTGAAGTTCAGAAAGAGCTTGCGCCAATTTTTCAGATGGTGTTGCCATGATAATGTTTCGTTATTTTTGCAGGATAATCACAAGTACTATCCGGATTATATTTGGTATATTTACTTGCATCATTTTTAGTATATGCAAATGTAGCATTTTTAGTTTATGTTCTCGTGTTATTTTTAGTGTATTCTGCGTGATTATCCCTGATATCTTTTTCCAACGATATCCTCTCCGTTTCAATAACACTTCATTGAAAGCGTAAGTTCCCTTTTAAAAATTAAGCTTCAATAATAGTTCAAATTGGATTATTTTGTATATTTGTACGTAACCAACTCATCTCAAATTGATTGAAAACGGATTAAATTTCAGGTGAGTTAAACGGTGAGTTCTTTCTGGAAGCATTCGGATATCTTTCTGATAATAAAATATTTACAGGATGCAAGACAAATCCTGGTATCCCGACAGATTAAAAATCAAGGAGTTAGATCAGAATCTAGCTCCTTCTTTTTTTAGCTCGCGTACAACAAGATGAGAGTCCTCCAGAAGGATGACGTTTAATGTCGTGGGTATGGTATTGACTCCAAGTGCTACTTTGATTTCCAAAAAAGGAAATAGCTTTCAGTCTGATACCACAAGGATATTGGAGCCGTCGGATTTGAAAATAAAAAAGGGATGTCGTCAACTTACTGTGACAACATCCCTTTTCTATTGATTCCGAAGGAATAGCTCTTCGGACATGTGATAGAGCCAGGAAAGTCTGGTTTATAGAACAACGCCAATTTCGGCGATGGAACTGTAAAAGCTGTTGCTGACCTCTCTCAAAGTGGTTAATCTGAAATAGCGCATTTTGCGAGCTTGGTCAAACATTTTTTGTTGGCGTTGACTGCTGTTCCGAAACCGGCCTTTTTCGATCACAGTTTCCCAGGTTTTTCCATCGGTGCTCACCTCCAATTTGTATTCGGCAATGCGCCCGTTGCTTTGTTCCTGGCGTGGCAGATAGTCGAGCCCTTTCACCGTAAGTGCTTCTTTCATATCCACTTCAATAAAGTGAGGTTGCTGAAACTGTTGATCTGACCAGTCGGAGTGCCAGATGGTTTCCATGTTGTTATCAATGGCCCGTTCGGCTGTTTGATGCTGGTAGCTACAGTCTGCTTTTGCCGTCCAGTTGGCTTTGTTGATATCAAAATAGACGGTTGCCGGTGTGCTTTTCATTTTTCCATCGGCCTCGGCCCAGGCGGTTACTTTTCCACCTTTCGACAGGTCAAAGGGCTTTTTGTATTTTTTGAATTTGTCGTCGCCAATGGCGTAGAAAATAGTGGCTTCGCGTGTCCCTTCCATGCTAACCGTTCCTTCGTCCGAGCGGCTGATTACAGGAGCTTGAGCCACCAACAGTTCGCTGGTCTGATAGCTTTCAGCCACATATTCGAAAATTGATTGCTGCTGAAACTGTACCGGACGGTAAGTGATTTCGAACCGGTAAATTCCGTTGTTGGCCACGTACTGAGGCAAGATGCCGGGGCCGCAAGTGGCTGTTCCCAACCCGGTGACGACCGCATCGTAATTGACCGTTACAAAATCCGCTTCGTCCAGCTCGTTCATATGCCGGGCTTTCGTGATGTCAGCATCAGCATACGGGTAGGCGCTGAAATTCATCGGCTCGCCACCGCGAATCAGAAAGCCCACGCCCTCCATATTGGATACCGCAGCCCAATGCACGTCCGACTGGTTGCAATTATCCTGCGGAATGGCCAGGTTGTGGTCATATAAGTTTTCAGCAGTAGACGTGTAGTGGTCGAATTTTCCGCCGCTTTTTCGGTCGGGATAGGTGGAGACCCCGCCCAAACCATACCAGTTTAGCTCATTAAACGCTCGCGGCATATGCATTTGTAAGCCCACTTTCGCCACAGCATCAACCGATTTGGGAAGATTAACCTCGGACGAAATGGTGAAAGTTCCATCGGCGAACACCTGGTATTGAACGGTGGCGCCAAATTCCACAGAACGAGTTTTCAAACTGATCGGGTAAATCAGTAATAATGATCCGTCATGCTGGGTTTTTACATCCGGTGTGCCAGCTATTTGTTCTACTTCATCCAGTCCGGCTGCATTCCATGCGCGAAGTCCGTTGCGGTCGCGAATGTCGTTTTCTGTTGGCGGACGGAAGAAATTTAGCTTTGGACCTTGCTTCATCAGTTGCTTGCCATGGAGCAGGTAGGATGAAATGATACCGGTTTGCGAATCGATGGTTAGTTTGAAATCTTTGCCCGAGATCAGTTGCACACCGTTTTGGCTTTGTGTTGCCACTTCGCCTGAGTTGACAAGCTCACGGGCCGGTGCTGACTCGATCGGCAGCACAAACTCTTCCCAGGCTTGTTCGTGTCCGGCTTTCACCAATCCTTTGTGTTCTTTTGTGGTGGCCGAAAAGCGAATCACATAAGTCTGTCCGGCTTTGGCTTGCGCCAACTCAGGAAGCTGAATTGAAATGACTTTTTCCTGAAGCGGCTCAACGTTCAATTCGTTGATTGAGCCGTGTGCAACCACACCTTCAGCATCTTTAATAGTCCACGTCCAGTCGAATTCATTCAGATTGGTAAAGAAGTATTTGTTTCGAACCGTAAATTTTCCGGCCAGCAGATCGTTGGCTTCAATGCTGACATTCTGATAGACTTTCTTGGTTTCCCACAGTTGCGGATTGGGAATACGATCGGGATTGACCAAACCGTTTAAGCAGAAACTGTTGTCGCTGGGCATGTTGGTGCCATAGTCGCCTCCGTAGGTGTAATACATGCGGCCATTTTCATCCACCTCGCGCAGTCCCTGGTCAACCCAGTCCCAGATACAACCGCCTTGCAAAGCCGGATAGGCTTCAATGGCATCCCAGTAGTCTTGCAAGCCACCACAGCTGTTTCCCATGGCATGGGCGTATTCGCACAAAATCAGGGGACGATCGGGATTTCCCTGGGCATACTGAACAATGCCGTCAACACCCATGTACATGGGGCAAAAAATATCGGTGTGTGGTGCCAATCCGGCGCGTTCATACTGTACCGGGCGCGACTGGTCACGCTCTTTTATCCATTGAGCATTGGCGATGAAATTAACACCATCGCCTGCTTCGTTGCCCAATGACCAGGTGACGATGCAAGGGTGGTTCTTGTCGCGTTCAACCATGCGGCGGGTACGATCCAGGTGCATCGGGCCCCATTCTTCGTGCTTGGCCAAACTTTCCGGCCCGTAACCCATGCCATGCGATTCAATGTTGGCTTCATCAATCACATACAATCCGTACAAATCGCACAGGGCGTAAAACTCAGGATCGGTGGGATAATGGCTGGTGCGGACGGTGTTGATATTGAACTCCTTCATGAGCTGAATATCCTTCAGCATGGATTGGCGGCTGACCACGTGACCGTTGTCGGGGTCGTGCTCATGGCGATTGACTCCTTTGATGTAGACCGCCTGCCCGTTCACCAGGAACTGGCCGTTTTTGATTTCGGCTGTCCGAAAGCCAATGTTTTGTGTCAGGGCTTCAATGACTTCGCCCTTGCTGTTTTTTAGCACCAATTGTAGTTTGTAAAGGTTAGGCTGTTCGGCCGACCACTTCAGTGGATTTTCAACTTGGGCCTCAAAGGCAAAGGTCTTTGAAGTTTCGCCGATGGCAGCCTTCTGCGACACGTCGATCAGCTTTTCGCTTCGATCCATGCTGAAAACCGCGGCTTCCACCTGGTATTCTCCCGACGCTGCCTGATCGAGCTTTTCGACCTCCACATTCAGCGAGAATTCGCCATCGGTATAAGTTTCGTCCAGGCCGGCAAGCACAAAGTAGTCGCGAATATGCACCTTGGGCTTGGCCAGTAAAAACACATCGCGTTCAATTCCGCTGATACGCCAAAAATCCTGTGCTTCCAGGTAGCTCCCGGTACTCCAGCGATACACTTCCAATGCCAGGCTGTTTTCGCCCACCTGCACATAGGGGCTTAAATCGAACTCGGCCGGTGTCTTCGAGCCTTCGCTGTAGCCTACTTTTTCGCCATTCACCCAAATGAAAAAAGCCGACTTGACGGCACCCAGATGAATGATGATTTGCCGTCCTTCCCAGCTTTCAGGAATGGTGAAGCTCCGTTTGTAACTTCCCACCGGATTGTAGGCATGCGGAATATGTGGCGGATTGGGACGCTTGCGTTCAATGCCCCAAAACGGGTAGCTGGTGTTGACATAGATGGCGGTGTCAAATCCTTCGCGTTCCCAGTTGGCCGGCACTTTGATGTCGGCCCAGTCGCTGACATCGAAGTCATTTTTGTAAAAATCAGCGGGGCGCGAAGCCGGATTAGAGGCGATGTTGAACTTCCAGACCCCGTTTAAGGATTGATGAAACGCCGATTGACTGGCGTTGTTGTCCCAAGCCAAATCCGTGTTTTCAAAGGGAATGAACCAGGCATGAGGCGCCATGCGATTGATATTAAAAACAGCGGGATCTTCCCACGCTTCTTTGGGTTGGCTATAAGCAGCAACGATTCCCAATAAAAAGAGGACGAAAGTCCCCAATGTTTTTTTCATAATCGTAAGTTTTATTGATCAATTTTTTTCATTCACCAAAAATAGGAAAAACAAGGTTGAAAGCAAGTTGTAAACCAAGTCTATCCTCATGAAAAGGATTTGACCAATTGGCCGGAAGATTCCGGGGCCAGTTTCGAAAGTTAACCCTCCCTGCTGCGACTTGGTCGCGTTTTTTCCTCCCTGAGACTCAACTATCCTTTATACACATAATATGATAGGTCATAACAACTACTAAATTTATAGACTTCCCCGAGAAAAAAGGGGTTACCCTGAAAGGGTTAAATATCAATAGCCCCGGGTGGAGTGAAACGGAACCCAGGGTTAAAATGCGCGACATCAAACAAGGCGCAATCACTCGGTATTTGAATGCTCCCAGCCGGCATGCGCCGCATCACAAAGCGTTTGTTTTATTGCCAATACTTCCTTGTCCTTATGCCAGACGGGCACATCCTTTTCCAGTCGATGAAAAGGATGCAAAAATCTAGTCAAAGTGACCCTTCTCCCCGCCTCAGGATTTTTGCTTTCCGGCGCACAACCCTGAATACCCACCAAAAATCCTTCCCGCCTACGCCGGCCCGGGCGACTTTGACGGCCCGCGCTGCATTCGCCTGATGGCGAAGTGGGGGACTTAAGGATCGAAACTTCTTCCTTGGGCCCTGTCGTCTGGTTCTTTCATAAAAGTCCAGATCAAGTGAGGATTAATACGCATAGAGTTGTGAATAAAGGGTAGGAGACTCAGGGAGGGCCTGGGTGGGTCAACGCATAAACGGGATTGTCGCGTAGTTCAAAGTGAATCCCCGACTGCAGAAAGCGACATGGCGCAACCGGTCCGGAGATTCCGAAGCCAGTTTGGAATGACGCTTCATCTGCTGGGGCCGGTCAAACCGACAGACAGTTTCGGGCAAAGTGAAATCCGCTCCAAAGTCCACCTGCTCCTATTTGGATTCAATATAAATTACAGGAAGAACACAGCCGGAATTGCCCAATTTGTTTGCAATCGCGGATAATATGCTCACCAACATATTTTTAGTAAACATTAGTTTGCTTTATTTTATTCTTCGTGAGTTGATAGGAAAAGTGAACGTTCAGTATTTATCATTAAAAAAAGTAACCGAAATGAATCAAAAACAGAACAAGCACATGCGTATGTACATGGCTACGCAGACGGTGTTGGACAACCACACCATGCGCTGGAACACCATTCCAATTATGGTGACCGTAAAAAACCAGTTGGATGAACTCATTCAGCGTATTGAAGAAAAGAATGAAGAAACCGATGCGGCCAGCAAGGGCACCACAGCTCAAAAAGAGACTGTTCGTCGGGGTTTGGCCGAAAAGGCAGCGAGTATTTCCGGCATTTTGCAGGCTTACGCTGCTTTTAACGACGATCAGGTGCTGGCTGGTAAGGCAAAGCTCATTAAATCGGACTTGATGACCTGCCGCGAAACCGATGTGGAAGCTGCGGTTCGTCCGGTTTTAAGCCTGGCCCGCAATCTACTTCCCGAGCTGGCCGATTTTATGCTTACCGAAGCCATGGTGGTGGAAACCGAGACCAGTCTCGACAGTTTTAAAACCTTGATCGGGCAACCGCGAACCATCCGCAACGAGGCCTTTTCGGCCATGAGCATGCTCGAGGAAATGTTGGATCAGGTGGACCAGTTGCTCAAACAAAAGATGGATAAGCTGATGATCCGCTTCGAATTTACCGATCAACCGTTTTTTGAAGAATATACCCGTGCCCGGGTGATTGTTGATTGAAACCGGTAAATGACGTTTACTTTCCGCAATGTTGAACCGGCGACTGGGGAAACCTGGTTGCCGGTTGTTTTTAACAAGCCACAAAAAAGCCAGACGATGTCGCCGAACAGCCAGACGATGAAGCCAAGTGGCCAGACGAACCCAGCCACCCGCCAGACGATGTCGCCGGGTAGCCAGAACCACTCGGCGAGGAGCCAGACGATGTCGCCAACTGACAAGAAGGCAGTCGCGAGGCGCCAGGCGAACTCACCGTCTGACACGGAGTCAGTCCGGAAGAGCCAGACGAACTCGCCGACCCTCCAGACGAACTCAGCGAGGTGCCAGACGATGTCGGCGGGGCGCCAGAACATGGACAGGACGCGGGAAATCGGAAAAAAGACACGAATTGGAAAATCGGGCAGGTGTTCAAAAGGAAAAAGGAGTATCTTGGGGAGGGAAAAAGGGGCTTGGGAGGCTAAGAATTAATAAATATTCGAGCTGTTGAATAAAAATGAGTTAAAAACTCAAGACAGCTCACCCCTCGTTACCGCTTCGCTCAAACGAGGGGTAGGTCGGGTTGTTGATTATTATTGATCCAACTGCCCAAATACCGTTTTTTCCATCGTTTTCGTACAACCGCAAATCAATGGACATGCAGTGGGAATTTGACTTTATAATGCCACAGCGATTGCTTTTGAAGCGCATTTTGTCGCAAAAATCAAGGGTATCAATCGGCAGCGAATTTGGCGGAAATGGTTTTTATGTGAACGTAGACCAACCAAACTACCCCAAAGTTTTCGAATACAGCCAGTTGGCCATTAACAGCGGTTTAACCTACGAGCGGAAAATAACAAAAATGGTTTATGCTACAATAAAAGGTGGCGTCACCAATTTTGTTTCCAACCGCCTTACCGAAAAAGGGAAAGACACCCAGGATTACATCTACAAGAACAGCCAAAAAATGACCGGATATTTCATGGTCGGCTTTTCGTTTAACCCGTTTGTAAATTAATACCGAAAACTTTACAACGTAGTTCCACCGGGTTTCGCGAACGTATTTGCTTAGCATTAATTTTTTATCAGGAATAAGATAAATCTTGATTTAAATTTTGAATTTCTAAAAACGAAGGTTATTTTTGACCAACCGTTTAATCAAAAACTGATAAAAATGCCGAGAAGTGCGGAACAATTTAACGAGATCAGGACACAGAAAAAGGAATTGATCATCGACGCGTCACTGGAACTCTTCGCCGAAAACGGGTTTCACGCCACTTCGATGAGCCAGATCGCAAAAAAAGCAGGTATTTCGAAAGGGCTAGCCTACAACTACTTCGAAAGCAAAAAGGAAATTCTAGATCAAATCATTCAACGTGGTTTAGATGCCATTTATTCAAATCTGGAAACAGATCCGGATGGCACTTTATCCGATGAAGAATTTGTCCATTTCATTCGTGAAAATTTTATGATCCTGCGCAGCAACCATCACTTTTGGCGGCTCTATTATTCGCTGCTTTTACAGCCCCAAATCGCCGACTCGTTAAAATCACTTTATTTAAAAAGCGCGCAGCCCATTTTAAAAATACTCCAAAACTTCATTCTCTCAAAAGGGCACAAGAATCCCGAGTCCACCTTTGTCGCCATCAGTGCAATGCTGGAAGGCGCTTACATGCTGACCGTTACAACGCCCGAGTTATTTGACGATGGTACCATCGAAGAGCAGAGAATTACAGCGTGTTTTAAAATATTAAACAATTAAAATCCATATCCATGAAGACTAAAATACTAACAACCATCCTGCTTTTTGCTGCATTCGCTTTGGGGGCTTATGCCCAGGACGCGAAAGAAATAGTGAGACAGGCCGATGAAAAATTCCGTGGCAAATCGAGTCAGGGCGAAATGACCATGATTATCGAACGGCCCACCTGGAACCGTACAGTTTCGATGAAAAGCTGGAGCCTGGGGAACGAATATTCGCTGATATACATTACCGCCCCGGCCAAAGAAAAAGGCCAGGTTTTTCTGAAACGCGAAGAGGAAATGTGGAACTGGGTGCCCAATATCGAGCGGATGATAAAAATACCGCCCTCGATGATGATGCAAAGCTGGATGGGTTCCGATTTTACCAACGACGACCTGGTACGCGAATCGTCGATTGTAACTGACTATACCCATGAAATTATTGGCGAAGAGACCATAAACGGCTACGAATCATACCAGATTGAACTCACACCGCTGCCCGATGCGCCTGTAGTTTGGGGGAAAGTGTTGATGTGGATTTCGAAGGAGGAAGATTATTGGCTGCGGAGCGAGTTTTACGACGAAGACGGCGTTTTGGTCAATACCGAAATCCTTTCCGATATTAAGAAAATGGACGACCGAATGATGCCAACCCGCATGGAAATGATCCCTGCCGACGAGGAAGGCCACAAAACCATTATGATTTACGATAAAATTGAATTCGACATAAAGATTGATGAATCGTTCTTTTCGCAACAAAACATGAAAAGGTTAAGATAAGAATGAATGCGGTAAGGCAAGAATGAATGAATGAATGAATGAATGAATGAAACAAAGAATCAATACAATAATTCATGTATCTATAGTTCACGCATTAAAGCATTCACGCATTAAAGCATTATCGCATTAAAACATTAACAACATGAGAACAAACATAAAACTTGCCTGGCGGAATTTATGGCGAAACAAACGAAGAACGATTATCACCATTTCGTCCATCGTTTTCAGCGTGCTGCTGGCTTCATTTATGCGCTCGTTGCAGGAAGGCTCGTACGGCAGCATGATCGACAACGTGGTGAAATTTTATTCCGGCTACCTCCAGGTGCAGGACTCCGCTTTTTGGGACGAACGCACACTGGAAAACACGTTTCAACCCTCACCGGAGTTGATATCCAACATCAAAAAAATAGACGACGTGACCCTCGTTTCTCACCGCATCGAATCAGCGGCCTTAACGGCCAATGGGATGAGAAGCAAACCGGCAATGGTCTTGGGAATCGAACCCGAGCTGGAAGATAAAATCACCAATATTTCAAAGAAAATCACAAAAGGCAGTTTTTTAACCCCGCACGACAACGGGGTGGTTATTGGCGAAGGGATGGCGAGCTACCTGGAGCTTGGCGTCGGCGACACCTTGACAATGATAAGCCAGGGATACCACGGGATTAGCGCAAACGGTTTGTTTCGGGTGAAAGGAATTATGAGCCACCCCAACAAAGAATACGACAACCGGCTTATTTACCTCAGTCTGGAGACGGCCCGCAATTTTTATTCGGCACCGGGAATTTCAACATCGCTGGTAATCATGACCGACAATCACTACGGGGTGAACCAGCTAAAAAAGAAAATTGGCAAAATTTTACCCGAGCAAAACACCGTGATGACCTGGGTTGAAATGCAACCCGAATTGGAACAACTCATCCAAAGCGACCGCGGTGGCGGAATTATTATGCTGGGGGTTTTGTACGTGGTTATCGCTTTCGGAATGTTTAGCGTGGTAATGATGATGGTGAAAGAACGTAAACGGGAATTTGGGGTCATCCATGCCGTTGGAATGCGAAAAACAAAAATCTCGACGATGCTGTTTCTCGAAACGCTGATGATCGGAGTAATTGGCAGTATAATCGGGTTGTTTATAAGTGTTCTGATTGCATTCTATTTCTATCACAATCCGATCCCGTTCAGTGGCGAGCAGGTGGTGTCTGCTTCCGAGAAGTTCGGAATGGCGCCTTACCTTTTCTTTTCCATGAAACCTTCGCTGTTCTATAACCAAATGATTTTGGTTTTCAGCATCAGCCTCATTATTTCGTTGTTCCCCATTTACAACATCCACCGGCTGAAGATTACCAAGGCCATGCGAAATTGACGGAGGAGGAAAAAATGCGTGAATGCAGGAAGGCTTCAATGTAATAATGAAAGGATGATTGATTGGAAAAAAGTGAACGGTGAACAGTAAGTAAACAGTAAACGGTAAAAGGTGAACGGTGAACGGTGAAAAGTAGGATGATAGAAAGTAACTGGTGAACAGTGAAAGGTAAAAGGTAAACGGAGAACGGTGAACGCTAAAACTAAACTCGAAACTCAAAACCCGTAACCCGTAACTCGAAACCCGAAACTCAAAACTCAAAACTCGTAACTCTAAATAAAAAATTATGATTTGGTCAATAGCATGGCGTAACGTATGGCGAAGCAAATCGCGCAGTCTGATTATGATTGCAGCAATTGCCATCGGCTTGATTGCCGGGGTTTTTATCATGGCATTTATGCAAGGCCTGGTAGACGCCCGCGTTCAATCGGCAACAAAATCGGAACTGGCACACCTGCAAATTCATGCCCCCCGTTTTGCAGAAAACAACGACATTAAATTTTATATCCCCGACTCGCAGGAACTAATGGATAAAATTGCCGGCAAAGATTCGGTGGTGGCCGTAAGCCGACGCCTGCTTGCCGAGCCGTTTGTTACTGCGGCACACGGCACTGCCGGTGGTACTTTGCTGGGCGTCGAGCCCGGGCTAGAAAAGAAAGTGACCGATATTTCAAATCAGCTGATTGATGGTACTTATTTGGAAAAAACAAGCCGCATGGCACCTGTTTTAGTTGGCGCTAAACTGGCGGAAAAATTAAAACTAAAAACCGGTTCCAAACTCAATGTCCAACTGGTTAACCGCAGTGGCGACCTATCATTAAAAGGATACCGTGTTTCCGGAATTTATAAAACGGCGAGCACCGGTTACGACGAATCCCACCTGTTTGTGCGGTACCAGGATTTAAAAGCACAACTGGGAATGGAAGAAAACGCAGCCCATGAAATTGCCATTCTGCTCCAAAAAGGCGACCAAGCTGATTTGGTAAAACCTTCCATCCAGAAAATGGCGGGCAACAACATTGTTGAAACCTGGAAAGAAATTAGCCCCGAAATGTTTTTGCTCACCAACATGATGGGCCAGGTGATGTATATTTTTGTGTTCATTATTATCCTGGCACTGGGTTTCGGCATCGTTAATACCATGCTGATGGCCGTCATGGAGCGTACCAAAGAAATCGGGATGCTGATGGCTGTTGGCATGAACCGGCGCAAAATTTTCTTCATGATTATTTTTGAAGCCGTGATGCTTACCGTTACCGCAGGTTTGATTGGGGCAGTGATCGGCACGCTGATTACCAAATATTTTGAAACCACCCCCATCAACCTTTCCATCCTGGCAAAAGGGCTCGAAAAATATGGCTTCGCGTCGCAGGTTTACACATCACTGTCAATGGGAACTTTGATCACCATTTTTATACTCGTGGTATTTACCGGAATTGTATCGGCCATTTACCCGGCGCGAAGGGCATTAAAATTGAACCCGGCAGAAGCAACGAGGACGGACTAAAAGCCTCCCCCGACCCCTCCAAGGAGGGGAGAAGGAAAGAAATCAGTGATTAATTAATTGAATTTGTGGCTTCGTGACTTTGTGTTAAATAAATCATTATAAAATGAAAATCATAGAAATAAAAAATCTGCGTAAAGTGTACAACAGCGATTCGGTTGCAGTAAATGCAGTCAACGGCGTTGACCTTTCTTTTGAAGAAGGCGAATTCTCAGCTATTGTGGGACCTTCGGGTTCGGGGAAAACAACCTTGCTGAACATTGTTGGTGGTCTCGACGACGCCACTGAAGGTTCGGTAAGCATCGACGGGGTAAAAATAAACGACCTGTCGG
The DNA here is from genome assembly GCF_001270965.1 of Sunxiuqinia dokdonensis. Taxonomy (GTDB): domain Bacteria; phylum Bacteroidota; class Bacteroidia; order Bacteroidales; family Prolixibacteraceae; genus Sunxiuqinia; species Sunxiuqinia dokdonensis. Next base: position 26,586 of record NZ_LGIA01000022.1, read on the forward strand.
CACGGAAACTAACCGATTTCAGGATGGAAAAAATAGGCTTTGTTTTTCAAGCCTACAACCTGATTCCCGTGTTAACGGCAAAAGAAAACGTGGAGTTTATTATGCACTTGCAGGGCGCTGGTAAAAAAGCCCGCGACAAGCGCACATCGGAATTGCTAAAAGCCGTTGGCCTGGAGGGAATGGAAAACCGCCGCCCATCGAAACTTTCGGGCGGGCAGCAACAGCGGGTGGCGGTTGCACGGGCACTGGCATCGAAACCAAAATTTGTATTGGCCGACGAGCCAACGGCAAACCTCGATTCCAAATCCACAGAAAAATTGCTCGACATTATGGAACAGTTGAACAAAGAAGAGAAAATAACATTCATAGTTTCAACACACGACCAGCGGGTGGTGAAAAAAGCGCGGCGCGTCATCACCATCGAAGACGGCAAAGTAGTGAGCGACGAAAGAAAGTAAAAAATTGAATTTTGAATAGTATCGTTTAGTTAGTGAATTTTACTATTTCTTTTGGTTTGACATGGTCAGGTGCTTGGCATGCTGACAAGTCTATACAGCAAACAACCTGTCAACGTCTTTTAGACTTGACAGCGTTTACAAACGACATTGAATTTGAATGGTTATTTTCTTGAAAAAAATAGATCTGTTTTGTTTTAACAAGGGGCTGCAACCCCTTGTTAATCTCCAAATTACCTGAATTCGCTTTTATTGCTTAAGTGCTTAATTCAATAAATTTAATCTACATAAAAGCACAATTACAATGCGATGAAACAAGTTAAGTTACTGATAATATTCTTTTTTATTTGTTTGAGTGCAGGCGCTCAATCCAGCTTTACAATGAACGGCTACGTGAAAGAACTTTCGATGTACTTTAAACCAGTGGCTCCAACACCCGTAAGCGAAACCGATACGGTGGATTATTTTTTTCTGAACCAAATTCACAACCGCTTGAATTTTAGGTGGTATGCCAGCAACAAGCTGACTTTTGCCCTGGAAGCCCGTAATCGTTTGTTTTTTGGACAGATGATCCGCGAATATCCTGATTATGAAAATTCGGTGGATACCGATGACGGGTATTTCAACCTTGGAACAGTTTTGGCATCGGGCGACAGCTGGTTTTTACATTCAGCAATCGACCGCGCCTATGCCGACTATGTTGTGGACAAGTGGCAGGTTACCGTTGGCCGGCAACGCGTAAATTGGGGCGTGGGTTTGGTCTGGAATCCCAACGATATTTTCAATTCGTTTTCGTATTTCGAGTTTGACTACGAAGAGCGACCCGGCACCGATGCTGTGAAAATTCAATATTATACTTCGGTAACCTCGTCGGCACAACTGGTGTATAAAGTTGGCCGGAATGCCGATGAAACAGCCGTTGCAGGGATGTACAGTTTTTTGCAAGGAAGTACCGATTATCAGTTGCTGGGCGGCTGGGCAGGCAAGGACTATGTACTGGGCGGAGGCTGGGCAGGTGATATTAAAGGCGGCGGTTTTCGTGGCGAACTCACCTGGTTTAAACCGCGGGACAAAGATAACGGCAGCGAGGAAGCATTTGTTGCTTCTGTGTCGGGCGACTACACCCTGAAAAACAGTTTGTACCTGCACTCCGCCATGCTATTTCGCAGCAACGGGGCAACCGGCGATGCGGGTGGCAACCGCAACCTGTTTGACCAAAACCTTTCGGCAAAAATGCTGGCGCTCGGAATGGTCAACCTTTATGGCCAGGTTACTTATCCTTTTACGCCGCTACTTTCAGGAGACTTTTCCGCCATGATAAACCCGCTTGACGGCTCTTTGTTTGTAGGCCCGGTAGCAACTTATTCATTGGGCAACAATTTGGAAATCATGCTAAACGGACAGCTATTTTTTGGCCGCAAAGGAACAGAGTACGGCGATTATGGAAAAGCAGTTTACGGTCGTATAAAGTGGTCATTCTAAGATTTTTGAAATTACTTTATCGGTATGCAAAGATTTCAGAACGACAAATTACAAACGTGAATAGGTACAACATGCAAATTAAAAAAGTTGTAATTGAACAGATGCCTGGAGATGATCATCAGTCAGCTTCGGTGTTTGAATTTAGTGGCCAAACCAGTAATTTAGCATGAATAACCGACGACTATTAAAAAACCAAAAACGGAAAGTTTAAATATAACGGGAACAGTTTAAACGAATTAAAATGAAAGCAATTGGATTTAAAAAATCATTGGCGATTACAGAAAAGGAAAGTTTTATTGAATTTGAAACCGCAAAACCAACTCCCGAAGGATACGATTTGTTGGTAAAAATAGCGGCTATTTCGGTAAACCCGGTTGATTTTAAAGTCCGCCAAGCTGCTGCAAAAGATCAGGTTTTGGACAGCCCGAAAATAATTGGGTGGGACGCAGTGGGAACTGTTGAAGCGGTGGGCGGCCTTACTTCAAAGTTCAGAGTGGGCGACCAGGTGTATTACGCCGGAGACCTCACCTGCTCTTCGGAATATGCACCAACGTTAGCAAATGCAGGCTGGATCGGATTTGAAATCCTGCTCTTCGGAATATGTCAAAAGCTTGTAGTGGGCTGGATCGGATTTGGAATCCGATCCGTGTTGACCATGGATTTGCAATCCATAAAAGTTAAATAATTCATATTTTCACACGGCATGGGGACACACAATAAAATATCACGGGGATATACTTACTACCTAACATTGACGGTTGTGGAGTGGATCGATCTCTTCACCAGACCGGTTTACAAACACCTAATTGTTGATTCCTTGAACTATTGTATTGCCAACAAAGGTTTAAAGGTTTATTGCTGGTGCCTGATGTCAAATCATCTACATATGATTGCCGGGGCTGCAGATGAAGATGTTCTGTCAGATATCCTTCGCGATTTTAAGAAGTTTACAAGCAAGGCGCTTGTCGGCGCCATAAAAACAGAGCCTGAAAGCAGGCGTGACTGGTTGCTGAACTTATTTTGGTATGCCGGAAAGAACAATAAGAAGATAAAACATTACAAGGTATGGCAGGATGGGAATGATGCAAAGGAAATCCATATGACGGCGTTTCTGGAAGAAAAGATGGAGTATATCCACAACAACCCGGTCAAGGCCGAAATTGTCGCAAACACAGAAGAGTTTTTGTACAGTTCGGCCAGGGATTATGCGGGAGAAAAGGGCTTGGTCAATATTGAATTCGTATGACTGCGACTTGTTGGTTTAATAGGATTACAAATCCCAAGCTACAAGGTCAGGATTGCAAATCCTGACCAGCCGCTTTGAGCAATATTAGTGCAAATCCGGAGGAGCCAGGAAGGCTGGGGTGGTGATGCAGCTTGCCAGTGAGGGCTTCACTCCAAGTGAAACCCTCACTAATCAGCGAGAGATCAGCATAAAATGAGAAAAAATTAACTTTTAGGACTACTTTGAATAATATTGAAACATAAATAAAGAATAAACCATGAGACCAGTAGCACACCTTATTTTCTTTTTCCTGATTACAGCCGGATTATGCTTTACGGGTTGTAAGCCACAAACAAACAACAAGCAGGAGCCTGTTGTAAAAACCACCTATGGCGATATATCGGGCAGTATGAACGATAGTGTTTACGCCTTTAAGGGCATTCCCTATGCCAAGGCCGAACGGTTTATGCCTCCTCAGGAACCGGATGCCTGGGACGGAGTTCGCGAATGTACCGAGTTTGGCCCGGTAGCCCGACAAGTGGTACCCTGGTATCCCGATTCTGTTCAAAACGAAAACGAACTGTTTAGTGCCAATGTGTGGACACAGGGAATCGGGGATGGCAAAAAGCGCCCGGTCATGCTCTGGTTACATGGTGGTGGATTTCGTGTTGGCGCCAGCAACGATCCGATGACCTATGGCCAAGCATTGGCGAAAAAAGGCGATGTGGTGTTTGTATCCATCAATCACCGTTTGAACATTCTTGGTTTTCTCGACCTGTCGGCATGTGGCGATAAGTATGCAAAATCGGCCAACGTGGGTGTGCTCGACATTGTAAAAGCCCTGGAGTGGATTCAGAAAAATATTGAGCAGTTTGGTGGCAATCCGGCTGATGTAACCATTGTAGGCGAATCGGGAGGCGGTGGAAAAGTGGGTACCATCATGTGTATGCCGGCGGCAAAAGGTTTGTTTCACAAGGCCATTATTCAGAGCGGAACCTTGATCAATACCATGACGAAAGAGAAATCGCAAGCCCTGGGGTTAGCCGTGCTTGAAAATTTGGGACTTACACCCAACGAGGTTGAAAAACTGGATACGATCGCTTATAAAGACCTGGTTAAAGCCGGAAATGATGCCATTGCCAAAATATCGGGCCCGAGAAAACCGGGATCGCCAACCATGTTTGGCTTTGCCCCTTCGGCCGATGGCGATGTTTTACTTCAGCAACCTTTCAGCCCCGGATTTGCAGACATTTCAAAGGATATTCCGTTAATGATTGGCTCTACTCTGAACGAGCTGATGCCAACCGCTTATGGCGAAAAGGACCTGACTTTGGAAGCAGCAAAAGAACGTCTGGCAAAGGAATATGGCGACAAAACCGACGAATACATTTCGCTGTTCGCAGAGGCTTATCCCGATTATACACCTCAGGATTTGCTTTCTGTTGACAAGACTTTCAGGCCATTTACCATTCGAACTGCCGATGCACGGGCACAGGAAACTGATGCACCGCTGTATGTTTACTTTTTAGCCTGGAAAAGTGGTGTTGACAATGCTTCGAAAGGTTCGTTTCACGGACTGGACATTCCGCTGGCATTTAACACCGTTGACCTGAGGGCAGACTGGACTGGCAATACGGAAGAAGCCTGGAAGCTTGCCGACAAAATGAGCTCCGCATGGATAAACTTTGTAAAAACGGGCAATCCTAATGTTGAAGGTGTGCTGCCAACCTGGGAGGAATACACCCCGGAAAACGGTGCGACCATGTATTTCGATAACGAATGCAGCATTGTAAATAACCACGACCGAGAATTGATGAATTTCATTAAACCCATGGATTAGTCGGTCTGACAGGATGCCCACCTTTCGCCTTCAGCTAAACCGTCAGCGCAAAGGCTGCCTGACTTTTACCTGTCCGTGCGGTTTTTTTTGCTAGCCTCTACCCAGCGGGTGACTCCAGTCACCCGCTGAGTAATACCCGCTCTTGCCGAATTGGCGAAGGCGGTGCCTGGTACCCCGGAGCAGTCACTTGGATTGCAGCTTGCCGGTAAGAGCTTCCTACCCCGCCTTCACTCTTCTTGGCTGAACGACAATCATAGCAGATTCCAACTTCATTATTCAAAATGAATCTAAATTACCTGAATTTCAAATTATCAGAAACTTGGTCAGAAATTTTACAAATGCTTGTTTTTCGGCTTGTTTGCTTGATGGATCGTAATTTAATCGACTTGTTTTAAATGAATTGCCTTTTGTGTTTCGTTGATCGGACTGTGTTTTCTCTTATTTTTGATTCCCAATCAACCAAAATGACGCTGACGAACTTTCAGGATACCTTCCGTTACGGACTGTTTTTCGATCTGATAGCAAGCAGTTTGCCGAATTTTGTCGATTAAAAAATCAAAAACAAAGCCTTTAAATTGATGAGAAGATTTTTTGGAATGTTCTGCTTTGTTGGTCTCGCTCTTTCTGCAGCGGGGCAGCAAAATGATGATGGTAAATTAAGCGTTGACCTGTATGGATTTATCCGCAACGAAATTTTTATTGATTCCTACAAGGGATTGGATGCCGCCAATGAGTTGTTTTACGTGGTTCCGCTATATGTCGGGCAGGACGACAACGGAGCGGACATTAACGAGCAATACAGCTCCAACCTGTCGGCCATTGCTTCGCGGTTGGGGGTGAAGGTGGCGGGGCCGGAGATTTTTGGGGCTAAAACCAGTGGAACCATTGAGTTTGATTTTGGTGGAATTGTGAAAACCGAACCCACGCTTTTCCGAATCCGGCATGCCAACATGGTGTTTAATTGGGAGAAAAGCCGCTTGGTGGTGGGGCAAACCTGGCACCCGTTTTGGGGCGGCGGCGCTTTCCCGTCGGTGGCGGGCTTAAACACGGGTGCACCGTTTCAGGCTTTTAACCGTTCGCCTCAAATTCGTTACGATTTGTTGGCCGGCGATTGGACGGTTTCCGGGGCGGCCGTTTACGAAAATCAATACACTTCCAAATGTTTTGACGCCGGCAACTACAGCTCGCCAACACAGGCGCAGCGCAATGGGGTGATGCCCGAACTGGTGTGGTCGGCCGAATACAAAAAGGCGGGTTTCACCGTGGGTGCAGGTGCACAAATCAAACGGCTTAAACCCCGAATGACGGTTACCGGTTCAGCCGGGAAATTTAAGGCCGAAGAGTTTTTGGCCAGCACCGGTTTTATGGGCTACCTGAAACATGCCAGCGATCGGTTCACCATAACAGCTAAAGGTTACTACGGGCAGAATATGACGCACCTGACGCTTTTGGGAGGTTATGGCGTAGCGACCCGCAACGAAGCCACCGGCGAAGAAACCTACACCAATTATAATAACTACACCACCTTGCTGAACCTGGTTTATGGTCGCAAATGGCAAGCAGGCCTGATGCTGGGTTACGGCGAAAACCTGGGAACGGATGCTGCGCTGTATGATGATGGCAGCGGCACGGGTATCGTTACCGGACTGTTGCCTAATGTTCAGGACATGGCACGTGTAGCGCCAAATGTGGCACTAAACGTATCGAAGTTTCGGCTGGTTGTCGAGTATGAAATGACGACCGCCAATTACGGAACAGGCACCTTCGATTTTTCGGATGGCTTGTATGCCGATAAACACCGGGCAACAAATCACCGGTTTATTGCCATGATGATGTATTTCTTTTAATCGCTGAAAACCGAGACCGATGTATTGGGAAAGAGAATTTGAAACTTTAGAACGAAATAAGCTGAGAAGCTTGCAGCTCGAACGTTTAAAAAGAACGGTCAAGCAAGCGATTCAATCACCTTTCTACAAGGAATTATATCAGCGTAAGGGAATTTCGGCTGATCGCCTGAGACATGTTGAAGCCATTCGCGAGCTGCCTTTTACCACCAAGCAAGATTTGCGGGAGCATTTCCCCTATGGTTTTTTGAGTTTGCCGAAAAGAGATATTATCCGCCTGCACAGTTCAAGTGGAACAACCGGCAATCCCACCGTGATCTTCCACAACCGGCACGACATCAGCAGCTGGGCCAACCTCATGGCCCGTTCGCTTTATTGCGCCGGAGTTCGCGATACCGATGTGTTTCAGAATATTTGTGGCTATGGTTTGTTTACCGGAGGCCTGGGCTTTCAATATGGCATTGAGCGGCTGGGCTGTCTGAGTATTCCGGCCGGGGCGGGCAACAGCCTGCGGCAGATTAAGTTGATGCAAGACTATGGAACCACGGCCATTCATGCCATTCCCAGTTACCTGGGACGTTTATACGAAGTGTTTCAGGCTGAAGGACTGGATCCGCGAAAGGATACCGACCTGCGTTTGTTCGTCATTGGTGCCGAGCCGCACACCGAAGAACAGCGGCAGCGGATTGAAGACATGTTTGGCGTAAAAGCCTACAACTCCTTTGGCTTGTCGGAGATGAACGGGCCGGGCGTGGCTTTTGAGTGCACCGAACAGGCGGGTCTGCATATTTGGGAAGATGCCTTCTTGATCGAAATTATCGATCCGGAAACCCTGGAGCCGGTTCCCGATGGCGAATTTGGCGAACTGGTCATGACTACACTCGACCGCGAAGCCATGCCGCTGATTCGATACCGCACCCGCGATATCACCCGAATTATTCCCGGGGTATGCGCTTGCGGACGTACCCATGCCCGACTGGATCGGATTACTGGCCGCAGCGACGACATGTTTATTGTGAAAGGCTGCAATGTCTTTCCCATGCAAATCGAGGGGGTGCTGCTGAAGGTTCCGGAAGTGGGATCTGACTACCTCATCACCCTGGAACGAATCAATGGCGTGGACGAAATGATTGTTGAGGTGGAAGTGAAAAAAGACTGGTTCAATGGCGATATTGCCCGTTTGGATCGGCTGAGTAAGTTTATCACCCATCAAATCAGGGATGAAGTGCTGACCAAACCGATTGTCAGGCTGGTAGAGCCCGGCTCCATTCCCAAGTCGGCAGGTAAAGCCGTTCGCGTGTTGGATAAACGGGTTTTTGATTCAGTAAAACTTTAAACAGTTCAACCATGGCTTATCAGGTTTCTATTTTTCTTGAAAACAAAACCGGGCACTTTGAGCGGGTGACCCGGGTATTGAAAGACAATGGCATCAACATCCGCTCGATGACTTTGACACACACGGTGAGTGGTTGGGGTATTTTAAACCTGCTGGTCGATCAACCCGAGAAAGCCAACCAGGCTTTGCAGGAAAGCGGACTTTCGTCGGCTTTGCGCCGGATTTTGGCTTTTGGCATGGAAGATCATCCGGGTGGGCTGGACGATATTTTGCTGCAGTTGGCCCAGGCCGGTGTTAATTTCCTGAATGCTTACGGGCGGGTGCTCGAAAATGGCAAGCAAGCCTTGCTGATTGTGGATGTAGATGATTATGATTTGGCGCTGGAACAGGTTTCAAAAATCGATCTCTATCCGCTAAACGACGAAATGGTGTACGGAAACTAATCAATAAACAAAATACTTATGCTTGGAATTCATGATCCTTCAATTTACCTGGGCTATTTACTGGCCGTTTTAAGTTTGGTAGCTTGTGTTTGGTATGGTGCGAAAAACTGGAACAACGGGCAGGAACCCGATGAGGCTGAGCTTAAGGAAGACCTCGACTGGGAAGTTAAAGACGAACAATTGAAGGAACAACTTTAAAACGAAACTTATGAACACTTTTTCGCTGGGAGTGGTCGTCATTACTTATTTATTGGTGATTGCCTATCTGGGGTACGTCGGGTTTAAGAAGACCAAAACCGCCAAAGATTATCTGTTGGGAGGCCGCGAAATCCATCCGTTTGTCATGGCGGTTTCGTATGGCGCCACCTTCATTTCCACCTCGGCCATTATTGGTTTTGGAGGAATCGCGGGCGTGTATGGCATGGGACTGATCTGGCTAACCGTGCTGAATATTTTCATCGGAGTATTGATTGCTTTTGTTTTCTTCGGAAGACGAACCCGAAAAATGGGGCACAACCTGGATGCCCATACGTTTCCTGAGTTCCTGGGAAACCGCTTTCAGTCCAAAACCATTCAGATGATGAGTGGAGGAATTATTTTCGTAGCCATGCCCTTGTATGCCGCCGTGGTGCTGATCGGGGGCGCCCGCTTTATTGAGAGTATTTTTGAAATAGACTTTGGAATCGCGCTGACCTTCTTCTCGCTTATCATTGCGGCATATGTTATTGCCGGCGGGTTGAAGGGGGTGATGTACACTGATGCGCTTCAGGGAGGCATCATGTTTTTCAGTTTATTCTTCCTGCTTTTTATGACCTACATTAAATTGGGTGGCGTTTCGGGAGCCCACGAAGCTTTGGGGAACATGGCCAAGCTGGTTCCGGAAAGTCTGCAAGCCAAAGGACATCATGGCTGGACTGCCTTTCCCACGATGGGCTCATCCTGGTGGTGGATTCTGACCACCAATATCATTTTGGGCGTGGGGATTGGCGTACTGGCTCAACCCCAGTTGGTGGTTCGCTTTATGACCGTAAAAAGTAACCGCGAACTGAACCGCGCGGTGTTGATTGGCGGCGTGTTCATCTTTGTCGTTACCGGTTTTATTTATACTGTCGGCGCCTTATCCAATCTTTATTTTTACCGCGAAACCGGCAAGTTGGCCATCGAAATTGCTCAGGGGAATGTGGATCTGATCATTCCTGAATTTTTGAATGCTGCGATGCCCGAATGGTTTGTGTACCTGTTTATGCTGGCCCTCCTTTCAGCCGGAATGTCCACCTTAAGTTCGCAGTTTCATACCATGGGCACATCGATTGGACGCGATTTGTTCGAAAACCTTTTTCCACGTAAAGAGATGAACAGCATGTTGATTACCCGCGTGGGCATTGTGGTGGCCATTCTGATCAGCATTATTATTGGGTATCATTTGCCGATTGGTATTGTAGCTCGAGGTACCGCGATCTTCTTTGGCATTTGTGCCGCCGCCTTTTTACCCGCGTATTTTGCGGGCTTGTACTGGAAAGGGGCTACCCGCGCTGGCGCGATGTGGAGCATGGGTGCCGGCTTGTTGTCCAGCGCTTTCATGCTGGCGTTTATGCACCAGGCCGAGTCGGCACCACTGGGTATCAGCCAGGCTATTTTTGGAAAGGATTTTTTAGTCGGCCAATTCCCCTGGATGATTATTGACCCGATTATGATTGCCTTGCCATTTTCCATTCTGGTGTTGGTGGTGGTGAGTTCAATGACGCAAAAAGTTGAAGCAAAACATTTGGATGTCTGCATGAAAGGTGTCCGGCAAATAAGAACAGGATTATGATTTGGAATGAAAAAATAGAATGTGCCAGTCGCGACGAAATGAAAGCGCTGCAATCGGAGCGCCTGATCGACACGGTGCAGCGGATTTATCACAGCATCCCCAGCTACCGCAAAAAAATGCAGGAGGTGGGATTGGTGCCCGGCGATATCAAATCAATTGATGATTTGTCAAAATTACCGTTTACCACCAAACAGGACTTGCGGGATAATTACCCTTTTGGGATGTTTACCGTTCCCATGAGCGAGATTGTGCGTGTACATGCTTCATCGGGAACCACCGGAAAACCGACCGTTGTGGGCTACACCCGGAAGGATTTGAATACTTGGGCCGAAGTGGTCACCCGCACCTTGTGCATGGCCGGAGTTCACCGAAACGACATGGTGCAGATTGCTTATGGCTACGGCTTGTTTACCGGTGGTTTGGGCATGCACTACGGCTGCGAAAACCTGGGTGCCTCGGTCATTCCGATTTCAGGAGGAAATACCCAGAAGCAGTTGCAGCTGATGCAGGATTTTGGCACCAGCGTGATTGCCTGTACGCCTTCCTATTCGCTGTTTCTGGCGGAAGCGATGGAAGAAGCCGGCATTAAAAAAGAAGATCTGAACTTGCGGGTGGGTATTTTTGGAGCCGAACCGTGGACTGAAGAAATGCGCCGCGAAATTGAGTCGAAGCTGGGTCTGAAAGCCATCGATATTTATGGCTTAAGCGAAGTGATTGGGCCGGGCGTTTCGTGCGAGTGCGAGCACCAATGTGGCATGCACATCAACGAAGATCACTTTGTCCCTGAAATTATTCATCCCGAAACATTGGAGCCGATGCCCGCAGGAGAAGTTGGCGAGCTGGTTTTTACAACGGTGACGAAAGAAGGAATTCCAATTATTCGCTACCGCACGCGCGATTTAACCCGCCTGATTTACGACCAGTGTGCTTGTGGCAGAACCCTGGTGCGCATGGAAAAATGCAAAGGACGGAGCGATGATATGCTCATCATTCGCGGGGTCAATGTGTTTCCATCGCAAATTGAAAGTGTGCTGCTCGACATGAGCGAAACCGAGCCACATTATTTGCTAATTGTGGAGCGCGAAGGTAACTTAGACAGCTTGAAACTGATGGTGGAAGTGCAGGAGCAGTTTTTCTCCGACGAGGTGAAAAAACTGGAGGTGCTGCGGAAGAAAATTACGCACAACATTCAAAGCACGCTGGGCATTTCAGTACAGGTAAAGCTGGTGGAGCCGAAAACCATTGAACGCACAGCTGGTAAAGCCAAGCGGGTAATTGATAACCGAAAAATGTAGGAGGTTGATATGATTATAAAACAATTGTCTGTTTTTTTGGAAAACAAAAGCGGACGCTTAAATGAAGTTTCTCAATTGCTTGGTGATGCCGGAATCAACTTGTCGGCTTTAAGTGTGGCCGACACCTCAGAGTTTGGCATTCTTCGCCTCATTGCATCCGACCCCGATAAAGCTTACCAAGTGCTGAAAGCAGCTGACTTTTCAGTCAAACTAACCGATGTGGTTTGTCTCAACAGTCCGAATGTGCCCGGTGCCTTGGCAAAAGCCTTGAACATTTTGTCATCCGAAGAGGTCTTTATTGAGTATCTTTACGCGTTTTCGATGGATAAGCGGTCGGCCAACATTGTTTTGAAGCCGGATGATATCGAAAAATGTATCCAGGTTTTACAAAAACATCAGCTCGAACTGGTGAAAGCCAGCGATCTGTATAAAATTTAAGAGCATTTGATTATGCGAAAATTGAACACCAATGAAAAATTCATGATCGGTTTTATTCTGGTGTTGCTGTTGGCCATTGCCTTTACCTGGGAGGATTTTTTAAAACGTATAAAAGATGCCCTGGATCAGACAGCCACGGAGCAAGTTGAGGAGTAAGGACTTCATTCGTCAGATGGAAAAGCCTGGGAGGCTTTGAACGCGGAGATCTTCTTTTTTCGTTAATTCTTTTTTTGCTTTCGGCTGCCAGGAAAGGATATCAACGTGTTTTTACGTAAATTGTCCCGGCTTAAATCCTCCGGGATTTTTTAATCTTATAATGAAGCTATGAAGAAAATTGCTATTCAGGGAATCGCCGGTTCTTTTCACGAAGATGCTGCACGGAATTATTTTGGCGACGAGGAAATCGAAATTGTGGAGTGCCGGTCATTTCAGAGTGTCTGTGAATTGATTGATACCGATCAGGTTGACATTGCCGTCATGGCCATTGAAAATTCCATTGCCGGAAGTATCATTCAGAATTATTCGCTCATTCGCGATTATCACCTGCGGATTATCGGTGAAATTTATATCCATATTCAAATGAACTTGATGATGCTTCCGGGTGCCAAGCCTGAAGACATCAAAACCATTTACTCGCATCCCATTGCCATTCGCCAATGTGCCGAATACATTGAGAAGTACTTTCCCGAAGCGAAGATCAGGGAGAACCAGGACACCGCCGCTTCAGGAAAATTGCTGGTAGAGGAGAAACTGACGGATGCCGCGGCAATCGGGAACTTGCGTACCGCTGAAATTTACGGACTGAATGTGATCGACAAAGGCATCGAATCGAATAAAAAGAATTACACGCGTTTTTGGATCCTGTCCAAACATGCCAATCATGCCGAGGAGAATAACAAAGCATCGATTTGTTTTGAAGTGGGACACTACTATGGCGCATTGGCCAAAGTGCTGAATATCTTTGCAGAAAATAAAATCAACCTGAACAGAATTTTGTCGGTTCCCATTCTTGGCAAACCCAACGAATACACCATTCATGTTGATGTGGAGTGGGATACCACGGCAAATTACGAGCATGCCATTCATTTAATTTTGAAAAATGTCTCCAGTTTGTCTATTTTAGGCGAATATGTCCGGGGCGAACTCGAGATCCAGAATCAATAAAACCCCGATTCATTGGTGTTCCTGCCAGTGAGTGCCGGATAGAAAATAAAAAAAGAAACTGTTTCGTGACCTTTTAAAAAACCTTGAGATATGAGTAAAATAGGACTGTTTTTTGGACCCGAAAAAGGTTCCGTTCATCGTGCCGCAGAGAAAGTGGCTGCTGCTATTGGCGAAGATCAAGTTGATATGATTTCGGTAAATAACGCCACTGCCTCCGATCTGGAGAAATACGATAAAATCATTTTTGGAATTTCGACCGTTGGCAAAGAAACCTGGGATTCGGAATACTCCAATACCGATTGGGCCAAATTTTTTCCTGAAGTGAGCAAGGCCGCCTACAAAGGACAGGTCGTTGCCATTTTCGGGCTGGGTGACCACATTACTTATCCCGAGCATTTTGTGAATGCCATTGGTCGTTTGGCCAAAGAGCTGATGAAACAAAATGTCAAGCTGGTGGGGTCGGTTAGTCCCGAAGGTTACGAGTTTGACGATTCGGAAGCCCTGATTGACGGGCAGTTTGCCGGCTTGCCACTTGACGAGGATTTTGAGCCGGAACTGACCGACGAGCGGATTGCTGCCTGGCTCCAGTCGATTCAGCCCGATTTCGGATTCTAAGGCAAAAACATGATAAAATTCAGGTCGTCCAAAAGGCCTGAATTTCTTTTAATCTCGAAAGATTTATTTCAAAACGATATCAATTTTGTTCTTTCAATCAGTAAGTTATTTCGAATTGTAAAACCTGTTCTGTAATAGTTTTCAGATGCTTGGTAATTCGCGAATACTTTACTTTTTTTAATCAGAATTTCTGCCTGTTACAGCAAATTACTGAAGTGATTTTTGATTGGAGTTTGACCTTTTTTCAGCCAAAGCACCTTCGGTTGTGTCCCGTACAGCAGAATTCGGTCAACACAAAAAAACGATGAAAAAAACACCAATCAATCAACAACTTGTTGATCAGAATATCGCCAAACTCCGGATCGATCATATTGGGCAAGCTTCCATTCGCGAAATAGTCGCCTTGGTTAATTTAGTAGAAGAGGCGGGTAGTGAGAAATTTATCCGTATGGAAATGGGCGTTCCTGGCCTGCCGCCCGCCCAGGTGGGCACCGAAGCCGAAATTGAAGCCCTTCGGTCCGGTGTCGCTTCCAAATATCCGATGATGGATGGCATCAAGCCGCTGAAGCAGGAAGCATCGCGTTTCATCAAACTTTTTATGGATGTGGATGTCAGTCCTGCTGGCTGTATTCCAACCGTAGGCTCCATGCAGGGAACCTATGCCGCCTTATTGGTGGCATCGAATGTTGATGCGAAAAAGGACACCGCCCTGTTTATCGATCCGGGCTTTCCGGTTCAAAAACAGCAAATGCTGGTCATGGGCCATCAATACGAAACATTTGACGTATTCAACCACCGGGGTGCCAAGTTGCGCGAAAAACTGGAGGGCTTTCTTGCCAAAGGGAATATCAACTCCATTATTTATTCGAACCCCAATAACCCCAGCTGGATTTGTTTCACCGAGGAAGAGTTGCAGATTATTGGCGAACTGGCCAACAAGTATGATGTGATTGTGATGGAAGATCTGGCTTATTTTGGCATGGATTTCCGCAAGGATTTGTACACGCCGGGCAAGCCACCTTACCAGCCAACCGTGGCCCGTTACACCAACAACTATGTGCTGTTTGTATCGAGCTCGAAAATATTTTCATACGCCGGACAGCGTTGCGGCATGATGATCATTTCAGATAGCCTGTTTAATCGTGATTACGACAATCTGAAAATCCGTTTCAAAAGCAACACCTTTGGAAACGCCATTGTGTTGCGGGCTTTGTACACGTTGTCATCCGGAACCAGCCATTCGGCCCAGTATGCCCTGGCGGCCATGTTTAAAGCCGCCAGCGATGGCCAGTTCAACTTCATCAACGATGTGAAAGAATACAGCGAGAAGGCCAAAATCATGAAATCGATTTTTCTGAAGCATGGCTTCTACATTGTATATGAAAAAGATGGCGACGAATTGGTGGGCGATGGCTTTTATTTCACCATTGCTTACCCGAACATGACCGGCGAAGAGTTACTGGCCAATTTGCTGTACTACGGCGTGAGTGCCATTACGCTGAAAAACACGGGAAGTGAAAAAGAAGGATTGCGGGCCTGTGTGTCGCATGTGCAACGCAGCCAATTTGATGATTTGGATAAACGACTGGAGCAGTTTGCAACTGATTTTCCGGTGAACTAATTGATAAGAAATGAGTGGCTATTCAAGCAAAATATTTGATCATTCGACTTTGAACCAGTTGAAGAAATATTTTGCGAAGCAAGCGCCCATTTCAGTAAAAAAAGGGGAAACCTTCCTGGCTTATGGCGAGCCCAATCAAAAATTGGGAATTTTGCTGGACGGCTTGATGTATGCTACTTATGTGTCCGAAAACGGGCAGGAGTGGATCTCCCGGTTCTTCTACACACCCGACAATGCCATTGTCAGTAGTCATGATTCGTTTTTGTCGGGTGACAACTCGGTTGAAGCCATTCGGGCATACGAAGATTCCCTACTCATTTTTATTACAAAAACGGAATTTGACCAGATGCTGGCGTCCAGCAGTGAGCTACAGGCGCTGGTGAGACGTATGGCCGAAGAAAGCTATGTGAATGCCATGAAGCGGGTGCATATGCTGCAATCACTCACCGCATCGCAGCGAGTCAAGCGGTTTGTCAAAGAACATGGCGATTTGGTTTCCAGGGTGCAGCGGCAACACATTGCTTCGTACCTGGGCATTCATCGGAATATATTCACGCGAATATTGAACAAAATATAGAGGATTAAATATGCAACTTTTGTTGCAGGCAGAGAAGCGTTGATACTATAGATTTGTATGGCCAGATGGAGTTTGATGCAAGAGGTCAGAATCCGGGGCTTTGAAGACTTAAGAAATTTATAAAAAACAAAACCATGGCAAAAGTAGTAGGAGCAGTTGTTGTTGACACCGAGGAATGTAAAGGTTGTGGCCTTTGCGTTGTCGCTTGTCCGCAGCAGGTTTTAGGACAAAACAAACAGGTCAATAGCCGGGGATATCATTATTCATTTATGGAAAATCCCGAAGCATGTATTGGCTGTTCAAACTGCGCAGTCGTTTGTCCGGATACCTGTATTACAGTTTACCGCGTAAAGATCTAATTGCTGTTAACATTAAAAGATTCAATAGATGGGAGATTTAAGATTAATGAAAGGGAACGAAGTCATTGCTGAAGCAGCTATTCGCTGTGGTTGCGATGGTTACTTCGGATACCCGATCACCCCACAGTCAGAGGTGATGGAAACGCTCATGGCCCGTGAACCCTGGGACGAAACCGGCATGGTGGTATTACAGGCCGAAAGCGAAGTGGCTTCGATTAATATGGTTTACGGAGCAGCCGGCTCGGGAAAGAAAGTCATGACCTCGTCGTCAAGCCCCGGAATTAGCTTAATGGCTGAAGGAATTTCCTACATTGCCGGAGCTGAGTTGCCCTGTTTAATTGTGAATGTGCAGCGTGGCGGCCCGGGATTGGGAACCATTCAGCCCTCGCAAGCTGATTATTTCCAGTCAACTAAAGGAGGCGGACATGGCGACTACCGGCTGATTGTGCTGGCTCCTTCTTCGGTGCAGGAAATGAATGATTTTGTTGACCTTGGCTTTGAACTGGCCTACAAATATCGTAATCCGGCCATGATTTTGACCGATGGCGCCATCGGGCAGATGATGGAAAAAGTGGTGCTGAGCGAGTACAAACCGCGAATGACTTCCGAAGAAATTAATGACAAATATGGAAGCTGGGCGACCAATGGGAAAAAGCCAAACCGCGACTACAATATCATCACATCGCTGGAAATGGACTCCGCAAAAATGGAAAGCAATAACCTGCGTTTTCAAGAAAAATATAAGCAGATGGAAGAGGAAGAAGTTCGCTACGAAACCTTTCAGTGCGACGATGCCGAGTACATTCTGGTGGCTTTTGGTTCGTCGGCTCGAATCTGCCAAAAGTCGGTTGATCTGGCGCGTGCCAAAGGCTTGAAAGTTGGTTTGCTGCGGCCCATCACCCTGTACCCGTTCCCCAAAAAGCCCATTGCCGAACTGGCAAAAAAAGTAAAAGGCTTTTTGACTGTTGAAATGAATGCCGGACAAATGGTGGAAGACGTTCAGTTGGCTGCCGGATGTGGAAATAGTTCGGTACCTGTAAAATACTTTGGCCGGATGGGGGGAATTATCCCAACGCCGGGCGAGGTAGTAGAAGCATTGGAACAAAAACTTATTGAAGCTTGAAAAGATGGACGTAAAAGATATTATCAAACCCGAAAACCTGGTTTATCAAAAACCAAAACTACTGACCGACAAAACCATGCATTACTGCCCCGGCTGTACGCATGGTGTGGTGCATCGTTTGGTGGCCGAAGTAATTGAGGATTTGGACATTCAGGAGAAAACGATTGGCGTTTCGCCGGTTGGTTGTTCTGTATTTGCCTACAATTACATTGACATTGACTGGCAGGAAGCTGCCCATGGACGTGCTCCGGCAGTGGCTACCGGCATTGCGCGGGTGAACGAGGACAAGGTGGTGTTTACCTACCAGGGCGATGGCGATTTGGCATCGATTGGAACAGCCGAAATTTTGCATGCATGCAATCGTGGCGAAAATATCGTCGTTATTTTCATCAACAATGCCATCTATGGAATGACGGGTGGACAAATGGCACCAACCACCTTGCTCGGGCAAGTGACGGCTACCACACCCTGCGGACGCGATTTAGAGCGCAATGGTTATCCGCTGAAGATTACCGAACTGATTGCCCAGCTGCCGGGAACTTCGTACGTGACACGGCAGTCGGCACATACACCGGCAACAGCACGTAAATGTCGCAAAGCCATCAAAAAAGCCTTTCAGAATGCCATCGACAAAAAAGGAACTTCCTTTGTCGAAGTGGTGTCGACCTGTAACTCAGGCTGGCGTTTGAGCCCGGTGGATGCCAATATTTGGATGGAAGAGAACATGTTCCCCTTCTTTCCGATGGGAGATATGAAAGATGGCGAGCGCGATGCGCCTGATGCCTATTTAAAAAAGAACTAAAAAACTGAAATCATGACTGAAGAAATCATTATCGCCGGATTTGGTGGGCAGGGAGTGCTTTCCATGGGTAAAATATTGGCCTATTCGGGTGTGATGCAAGATCAGGAAGTGACCTGGTTTCCATCGTACGGCCCCGAGATGCGAGGCGGAACAGCCAATGTTTCGGTGATCATTAGCGATACGCGAATCAGCTCGCCCATTCTACACGAATTTGATACGGCCATCATCCTGAACCAGCAATCGATGGATAAATTTGAGAAGACGGTAAAACCCGGTGGCGTCCTGCTGTACGATCCCAATGGTATTGTGAATCCGCCTACCCGGACCGATATTAACATCTACAAGATTGAAGGAACCAAGATTGCCGCTGACCTGGGCAATGTAAAAACCTTTAACATGGTGGTGTTGGGCGCCTATTTGAAAGCCAAACCCATTGTTAAGATGGAAAGCATCCGCAAGGGACTGGAGAAATCGCTTCCCGAGCGCCATCACAAGCTCATTCCACTAAACCTCGAAGCTATTGAAGCCGGACAAGAAAAGCTGGAAGCAGTAAATGAAGTTTCCGTATAGCAGGGAGCGTTCACTTCGAATAGTCATCCGATGAATATGTCTGCAAGTTGCGGTGATGTTTCCCCCCGTTTAAATCAGTTAATGATGGATTCATCGGATGACTAAAATCAGCAGAAATTGACTGGTAAAAAATAAAGAGGCTGTCCCCATTGAAAAGGACAGCCTCTTTGCTATTCTGGTACTTCCGTATTTAATACTCCATTTCCAGATTTGTGTCGTGAATTTCGTGCCAAGGCAGGCCATGTTCGTTCAACGCTTCCATAAATGGATCCGGATCGAATTCTTCTACGTTGAATACACCTTCTTTTTTCCACAAGCCTTTCAGGTACATCATGGCACCAATCATGGCCGGAACACCGGTGGTGTAGCTCACCGCCTGCGTGCCGGTTTCGGCATAAGCCACTTCGTGGTCGCAGTTGTTGTACACGTAGTAAGTTTTTTCCTTGCCATCCTTCAGCCCTTTAATGCGGCAACCGATGGAAGTTTGTCCCTTGTAGTTTTCGCCCAGGTCGCCGGGGTTGGGTAGTACAGCCTTCAAAAACTGGATTGGAACAATTTCACGTCCTTCATACATCACCGGTTCAATGCCGGCCATGCCAATATTTTGAATTACCCGCAAGTGAGTCAGGTATTCCTGTCCAAAGGTCATCCAAAAACGGGCTTGCTTAATGGTTGGGAAATTTTTTACCAACGATTCCAGTTCTTCGTGATAAATCAGGTACGATTCCTTCGGCCCGATATGGGGGTAGTTCAATGGTTTGTGAATTTCGTGTGGCTCGGTTTCCACCCACTGGCCATCTTTCCAGAATTTGCCTCGCTGCGTCACCTCGCGGATATTAATCTCCGGGTTGAAGTTCGTCGCAAAGGCTTTTCCGTGGTCGCCGGCGTTGCAGTCAACAATGTCGAGATACTGAATTTCATCGAAATGATGCTTGGCTGCATAAGCCGTGAAAATGCTGGTGACGCCAGGGTCAAAGCCACAGCCCAGGATGGCGGTGATTCCCGCTTCCTTGAAGCGGTTTTGATAGGCCCACTGCCATTTGTATTCGAATTTTGCTTCTTCCTTGGGTTCGTAGTTGGCCGTGTCCAGGTAGCTCACTTCCGTTTCCAGGCAGGCATCCATAATGGGCAGATCCTGGTAGGGAAGGGCCACATTGACCACCAGGTCAGGTTTAAAACTCCGGATCAATTCAACCAGCTGGGGCACGTTTTCCGCGTCCACCTGCGCTGTTTTGATGCGGTTACCACCAATTTTATCTGCTATTTCATCACACTTGGCCTTGGTTCTGCTGGCCAGCATGATTTCAGTAAAAACTTCAGGAAGCGCAGCCATTTTATGAGCTACAACGGTTCCTACGCCACCTGCGCCAATGATCAATACTTTTCCCATGAATGTTATCTTTTTTGCATGAATTTATTTGTTCCAAAGGAACTAAATTTTTTATTATCAGTAAAACACTTTCTTTGCTTGTTCATCGTGTCTGAGTCTTTTTATTGAATCAACACAAGTTTGATCATCTTGTTTGAAAATGATTATTTTTGTGACTTATTATTGAAAATAAACGAAAGGGAAATCAAATGGTTACTATAGAAACAGCAGCGCAGCTTAATGCCGAATTTAAGGAAAATGAAATTGTGAATGTCTTAAAAAACCTGGCCGATAGGTTCGAAGGGAAAGTGGTGTTTACCACCAGTTTTGGGATTGAAGACCAGGTGATCACCGACTACATTTTCAAAAACGACATCCCGATCAAGGTCGTGACCTTAGATACAGGGCGCTTGTTCGAAGAAACCTACAAAGTATATAACCGCACGCTTGAAAAATACCAAAAGCCCATTCAGCCCATGTATCCCAATCAGGAGGAGCTGGAAAAGTTTGTTGGCGAGAAGGGTCCCAACAGCTTTTATCTCTCGGTCGAAAACCGGAAAGCCTGCTGCCACATCCGCAAGGTTGAGCCTTTGGGCCGTGCTTTGAAAGGCATGGAATGTTGGATTACCGGTATCCGGGCATCTCAGTCGAATAATCGCGAAGATATGCAGTTGTTTGAGTGGGATGGCGGACACGAAATTGTGAAATACAACCCCTTGCGCGACTGGAGCCTGGAAGATTGCCGTGAGTATGTCAAGGACAACCAGGTGCCCTACAATGTGCTACACGATCGTGGCTTTGTTAGCATTGGCTGTGCGCCCTGTACACGAGCTATTCAGCCGGGCGAGGATTTCCGCGCCGGACGTTGGTGGTGGGAGAGCAACTCGAAAAAAGAGTGCGGATTACATACACACGAAAAATAAAAAAAGAGGATCCGTGCTTGATTGCGAGCCAGCGGTCATTCATGGTCATTGGTTGTTTTTAGGTTGTATTGAAACAATTAATGACAATAAAATGACGATCAATGACAATAATTGGCGACTGCGACAGAACAAACAGAGATGTAATCGGGCAGTTTTAATATTCTTCAGCTGAGCCGAACGCCGGTTAGCAGTCAACAATCCGTCGGCCAAAAGGTGTCAGGGCCAGGCTCACCAGTTTGAAATGCTGTTTGGCAAACGGAATCCCAATGATGGTAATGGCAAACAGGAGGCCAAAAGCAAGGTGGCTCAGCGCAATTAAAATACCACCAAACACCAGCCAAAGCAGGTTCATAATGGTCGAGAGGCATCCGGGTGCGTAGTTCATGTATTCAATGCGCTTGCCAAAAGGCCATAAGGCCATCTGCGCCATTTTAATACTTTGCAGTCCGAATGGAATTCCAACAATGGTCAGGCAAAGCAAGATGCCGCCGATCAGGTATTCCAAAAAAATAAAGAAGCCGCCAAATAGGACCCAAATCACGTTTCCCAATGTGTTCATCTGTTCAGTTTGAATGAGTGAATTTTAACCAAAACGAAAGTAGGATTTTTTGTTTGCATTGGTTCCCAATTTTCGGTGAACTATTAAATTTTCGGGGTGAATACTGCCATGCAAGCCTTTCGCATAGTTTTTTTGGACAGTTAATTTGTAAGTCAGTTGAGTTTCATATCCAGAAGCCAATTTCCTGATGAACCTCAAACCCTTTTTGCTGTTCCTTAGAGATGAAAAGCTAAAAACATGAGAAAACTACTGATACTATCGGCCTTTTTCGCCATCGTTTCCTGTCACTTAAAGACTGCGGAGGATCCGGTAAATACAGCCGAAGGCATTCCCGCCGAACAAATTTCCATTGGAGGAGTTCTGGCCGAATCAGTGCCAGATGGTGCTGCGCACAAAACGACTGCGAGTGATCAACCATCAATGTACATCGACGACATTGGGCGGTTGGGCAAGCAGCTGGAGCAACTGAAGGCACAACGAAAGGAATTGGAAACGGATTCAGACCTGTCCAAGGCGTGGGAATTTCTGAATGAGCAAGTATTGAAACACTTGGAAGCTTTGTCTACAGCCGATTTTAATGCATGGGTAGCCCTAAACGACAGCCTGTTGAAATATACCGAAGAGGTTCGTTTTGCCGATGCGTTGGAGCGGATGGCCTATAATCCGGTTGGGGAAAACCAGCTTCAGGAAGATCAAATTAAATCGGTATTTTACACCCGTTTGTACGATCGTATTTATTTCAATTTATACGGAAGTTCAAGTTTGCAATACGAGCATACTACGGGTGGTGTGGTCCGCTTGGTGCAGGAAACAAATTATCCGTTTGACGGAGTAATTACCTTAAAGGTAGAGCTGCAGGATACCCGCTACCTGGATTTTTATTTTCGGATTCCGGAATGGGCTAACCGGGCAAGCGTGACCTGCAAAGGGGTGAAATATCCGGTTGAGCCTGGAGAGTTTACCGAAATTGCGAAGAAATGGAAAAATGGAGAAGAGGTTGAAATCATCCTTGGGATGCGCCCCACGGTTTTGGAGCGAGAAGAAGCCGGTCCTGCTTTCGCGCTCACTTATGGCTCCTTGTTTTTGAGCTATCCCAGCCCTGAAGATGAATCTTTGGCCTTCGCCGGAAGTGATCCCATTCAGTACCTCAATTTTGTATCTCCGGCCGGGAAAATGCCAACTTTCACCTTTTCGGGAATTCAGGATACAAGCTTGGTGTTGCAGCCGTATTTTGCTGAAGACACAGATACGCTGAAACGTACGGCGTGGATTCGAACGGCAAATTGAGCGGTCAGGCCAGGGCAAGGAACCAATTGTATGCCTGCGCCGGCTATGAATTGGCTTCAAAAAATAGCAGTCATGAAGAGGTCATTTGTAGTCATTGAATGGGGAGAAAAAAACAAAAAATGGCTACGAATGACAAAAAATGACCATCAATAACTTGAATTTGCTGTCCGGTAAAAATAAGTTTCAACATTAATGGGACACTTAAATTCTTCTATCTTTGCCTGAAACCAACTAAATTGTTTTTGCGTGAGAATCTCCCCTGAGATACAAGATCAAGAACTGATACCCTTGTTGCGGGAAGGATCGAAAGATGCTTTTCGGATTTTGTATGATCGCTATGGAATGAAGATTCATCGCTTTGCCTTGAGCTACTTGAAGTCAGATTACGATGCGGAAGAACTGGTGCAAGACGTCTTTTTGAAGTTGTGGATCAAGCGGGATTTTCTGAATGTTTCCGGAAACATCCGGGCTTACCTCTATAAAGTGGCCGTCAACAGTATTTACGATTTTATCCGAAAGAAAAATCTAGAACTGGCTTTCCAGGAATTTGCCAACGGCCAACCCGATGATAACGATAGCACTTGGGACGAAGTGGTGTACAACGATTTGGCAGCGCAACTCAACCAGCTGATGGCTGAAATGCCCGAGCAGCGCCGGAAAATATTTAAATTGAGCAAAGAAAAAGGGCTGAGCAATGACGAAATTGCGGAAAGCCTTGGTTTATCCAAACGCACGGTTGAGAATCAAATCTATCGGGCCACTGCTTTTTTGAAAGATAAGCTGAAACGAAATTCAGTTTTATCCCTGCTTTTCTTTTACCTTTTCTGTTAAACGTATTTTTTTTAGATTTTTTTTTCGTGTTCGTGAGTATTCGAAGCTGTTCGTTCGTACTACATGAAAATAGAACAGGAAGAATGGGCGATTCGTTGAATAGAAAATTGGGGCAGTTAAGAACTGAAACGGCATCTGAAAAAGAGCGCAGGGAATTGTTGGCGCTGTTTCATCGGGAAGAGTTGGAGTACGATGTCAAAATGGAGTTGTATCGGCAACTCGATAAAATGCCGAACGGAAGTTGGGAGAATGAAAAAGGCAAACAAGGATTTGAGCGCTTCTGGAAGAAGATCGAAACGCCGGGCACCTCCGGCAAAAACAGCAAAATTATTCCTTTAAGACATTGGTTTGCGGCGGCTGCAATTTTGCTTGTTGGCTTGCTCATTGGAAACCTGATTCAACGGAGTGATTTTGAATCGATTTCTGAACCCGTTTACTACACCTCTAAAGCTCCTAAAGGATCAATCTCCGAAATGATTCTGCCCGACGGCACCATCATCTTTTTAAACTCCGGTTCTGAGATCAAATACAAATCGGATATGAACGACAAAACCCGTGAGGTTTACCTGACGGGTGAAGCTTGGTTTGACGTTCAAAAATCACAGGATATTCCTTTCTTGGTTCACACGGCCCAATATGCTGTTCGGGTGTTGGGAACCGAGTTCAATGTAAAAGCTTATGCCGATGATCAGGAAGTGGTGACGACCCTCGAAAAGGGAAGTATTCAAATCCAGTCGACCAAAAATTTCATGCTGAAACAAGACTTGCAGCTTGTTCCAGGAGAACAGTTGGTGTACCATAAAACCAATAAAACCCTTCAGATTAAACAGGTTAAGCCCGGCCTTTTTTCTTCGTGGAAAGACAATAAACTCATCTTCATCAATATGAATTTGGGTGAGTTAATCACATTGCTCGAACGTAAATACGGCGTTGAGATCACGGTTCAGGATACAAGATTGTTGAATCATCATTATGACGGAACAATTAAAAATGAGACCATTATTGAGGTGTTGGACATTTTGCAAGCCACACTTCCAATTAATTATAGCATCAAAGATCAGGAAGTCATTATCACAAAAAAATAAAATAGGAGGATGCCTATGTGAACACAAATGAACCTAAACTAAAAGCCGGCAGATGCTGTCACATCCAACCGGCCTGTAAGTTAATAACCAGGTGCTGTCACACCTATTAATTATTAATCAACAACATTCAAATTTATGAAAAAAATTGAACTTACATTCCCTGATGTACGAAGGGGAAAACAAAATCTGTTTTTAAAGATGAAGCTGACCCTACTCACACTATTGGTTTGCATCATGCAGGTTTCGGCCTCCGTGTATTCGCAAACAACGAAACTGACCCTGAACCTTCAGGATAAGAAGATTTCAGATGTGCTGATGGAGATTGAAGAAACAAGCGATTTTCGTTTCTTTTATCAACGTGAACAGGTTGACGTTGATCGCAAAGTAAACCTGAAGGCGAACAACAAAAGTGTTGATGAAATTTTAAAAACACTGTTCGCCGATCAAGGTATTTCGTTCCGGGTAATGGACGATAACCTGATTCTGCTCACAGCGAGTGATTTCCAATCTCAGCAGGAACAAACGGTTCGCGGAAAAATCTCCAATTCCCGAGGAGAATCCATTCCTGGGGCCACGGTAATTATTAAAGGAACATCGAAAGGTGGAATTACCGATAGCAATGGCGAATATATCCTGGCCAATGTTCCGGGCGATGGCGTGTTGGTATTCTCTTTTGTGGGTATGAAAACCCAGGAAGTTGAGGTGAATGGCCGCAGCTCAATCGACGTCACTTTAAGCGAAGATGTGATTGGCCTGGAAGAAGTGGTAGCCGTGGGATACGGTACGCAGCGCAAGTCGGATGTAACCGGTTCGGTAGGTGTGGTCGATGCTTCTGATATTTTGGAGCGCCCTGCATTTAACGCGCTTCAGGGCATGAAAGGAAAAGTGGCCGGGGTGAATATCTTTTCGAACTCAGGCTCTCCAACCGGAAGTACCCGCGTGATTATTCGTGGTGTGAACTCCATTACAACCAGTACCAACCCGCTTTATGTGGTGGATGGTGTGGTGATGGAAGATTTTCACCTGGTGAACCCCAACGATATTGAGCGTATCGAAGTATTAAAAGATGCTTCGTCAGCTGCTATTTATGGTGCCCGGGGTGCCAACGGTGTTATTCTGGTTACCACCAAGCGTGGAGCCAAAACCGGCGAAGTGGTTGTTGGGTACGACGGCTATGTGAGCGTTGGGAAAATCCGCAAGAAAATGGATGTGATGAACTCCGAAGAATGGCTCGAAGTAATCAAGAGAGGCTATGAAAACGCACCAAAATACCGCGATTACGATCCGGGTGAAGAACCTACCATTGATTTCACGGATCCCCGCCTGTTCGATTCAAACGGCAATCCGCTATATGATACCGATTGGCAGGAAGAAGCAACCCGGACTGCCGTTTCGCACAACCACCAGTTGAGCATCCAGCAGGGAAATGAAAAATCATCGGTTGGTGCTTTCTTAAACTACACCGAAACCGAAGGTGTCATGCTGAACTCGTGGATGAAGCGGGTGAATGCGAAAATCGCTTATGATGCTAAACCAACCGAGTGGATGGATTTTGGAATCAATATGCTGATTAATAAAACCTGGGAAAATGAAGTTGAAGAAGGTGGTGGCCACCAAATGCCTCGCCGGTCAATGATTGAAATGGTACCAATTATGCCTGTGAAATTTCCTGACGGAAGTTGGAGTAGCAGTTCGAGCACGACCAATTTCGGATTGGAAGGAATGGCCAACCCGGTTCACGTACTGACCACTCAGGAGCGTCTCAGAAATCGCACCCAGTTTTTCGGAAATGCCTTTTTGAATTTCCACATTCTGCCAGGCTTGGATTTGAAAACCCAAATTGGTTTGGACAATCACTTCCGCCAAAATAAAGAATACAGTCCGAAGGATCTGCTGAATATTTCTTATCCAAATGCATGGGCTAATGTAAACGACTACGAGACCCTTTACTGGCAGGAAGAAACTTATCTGTCATACAACAAATCCATTAATGATCATCGCATCAACTCGGTATTGGGTATGAGCTGGCAGGAACGTGTGTACCGCCAAAATACGATCAACGTTTCTGGATTTTCTGACGATTTTTTCAAATACAACA
The DNA here is from genome assembly GCF_001270965.1 of Sunxiuqinia dokdonensis. Taxonomy (GTDB): domain Bacteria; phylum Bacteroidota; class Bacteroidia; order Bacteroidales; family Prolixibacteraceae; genus Sunxiuqinia; species Sunxiuqinia dokdonensis. The sequence continues at coordinate 53,740 of NZ_LGIA01000022.1, forward strand.
ATGTAGGTGCTGCCAGCAATCCGTCAGCGCCGGGTTCCTATTACGAAAGATGGGCGATGAACTCGTACTTCTTCCGTTTTGGATACTCATACAAAGACAAGTATCTGGCAACAATTACAGCCCGTGCCGACGGTTCTTCGCGATTTGGAGAGAATAACAAATACGGTTATTTCCCATCCGGAGGTTTGGGCTGGGTGGTTTCAAACGAAGATTTCATGAGTAACTCCTCGCTGATTGACTACCTGAAGTTACGTGCCAGTTATGGGATTACCGGTAACACGGAGCTGTCAACTTATCGCTCGTTGGCCACTATTTCCGGCGGAACAGTTTTGTTGAATGGTGCCCGCGAAAACTACAGTGTGGTTACCCGCCTGCCGAACCCCGACTTGGAATGGGAGAAAACATCGCAGTTTGATATTGGTTTTAACCTAACCATGTTAGATCAACGGGTCAGCCTTGAAATGGACTATTATTACAAGCTGACTACCGACTTGTTACTTGGACGTCCGGTGCCACACTCCACTGGCTTTACCTCGGTTACTGACAATATTGGTTCAGTTTCCAACCAGGGTATTGACTTCCTGTTGACGACTCAAAATGTTACCACCAGCGATTTCAATTGGGAATCAACCCTGAACCTGAATTACAACAAAAACCAGATTGAAGAACTGGGTGAAAATGATGAAGATATTTTCCCCGGACCATGGTGGGTTTCAGGTAGCCAAACAATCCTTCGTGTGGGTGAGTCATTGAGCTCTTTCTACGGATACCGTCGGTTAGGAACCTGGGGTACAGATGAAGCGGCCGAAGCTGCTGCTGTTGGTGCTGTCCCTGGTGTTGCAAAACGTACCGCCGAAAGAGAAATTATAGGTAAAGGTTTGCCTGATTTGACAGGTAGCTTTATTAACCGTTTCAACTACAAAAACTTCGACTTGATGGTGGATCTGCAATTTACACTTGGAATTGAAATTATGCAGCAGTTCTTCCACTCAACCGAAGACCGTACCGGTTATGCCAATGGATTGTCCACAATTCTTTATGATGGATGGACCGAATCGAATCAAAATACCATGGTGCAGCAAATCCGCAATGCGCCGTTAAATGGACAAAACTCTGAAGTAGATGACCACTGGGTGGTTGATGGTTCATACCTGAGAGGAAACCTGATTTCGCTTGGATACACTTTCGATCCTGGTTTCGTGAGCCGCGTAGGCCTGAAATCATGCCGCGTTTTCACCAGTGTTGACAACTTATTTGTACTTCATTCCGACGACTTCAAAGGATATGATCCGGAAGCGACGTCGTGGGGTGGCGATCAGTGGGGACAGAACATTTTCTTCTTCCAGTATCCAAAACCAACAACGGTTACATTTGGTGTCAATGTTAAATTTTAATCAGAGAATTTAAACAGCAATACATTATGAAAAAAATACTATTCATTATAATGGCCCTCGCGGCTTTTACCTCATGCGATGAATTTCTTGCAGAGGAACCACGAAGCGAAATGAGTGTGGACCAGTTTTTTAGTTATCCCTCTCATGCCTACAACGCGGTGAATATTTTGTACCGAAGCGGTGCGCCAACATTCTATAGCGCCGGAGTTTATGGAGGTAGTCGTGCTATGTTGGGTGGATACATGTCTGGCTTGTTCGACAACGACTATAAAGGACAGGAAGTTCACGTTCAGCACAGTCAAAACCTGACATTGAATGGCAGCAACCTGGCTGGTTATTTCGATGGAGCATGGGATGCTTGCTATTTAGCGATTTCAAGAGCAAACCTGGCTATTTCCAAAATTCCGGAAACGCCGGATCTGACCTCTGCTGAGGTCAACCAACTGTTGGCTGAAGCACGTTTTTTCCGTGCTTTCAACTATTACTATTTGGTGAAAACGTTTGGTGACGTTCCCCTGATTCTTGACGCGTACTCTTCTTTGGAGAACCTCTATGTTGAGCGGACTCCGGTAGCGCAGGTTTATGGACAGATTATCGAAGATCTGGAGTTTGCAGTGAATCAGGGTGGGCTGGACAATATCCCCATGACTGATAATGGCTTCCGGATTTCGAAAGCAACGGCAGCGGCCGTATTGGCTGATGTTTACCTGAACGTGAGTGGATATCCGGTGCAGGATGATAGCTATGCCGCAGCGGCAACGGCTGCAAAGTCGATCATCAACAGTGGCAATTTTTCTCTCATCGAGCATGGTGCTACCGAAGAGCTAAGCGCCTACAATGTGATTCGCACGTCAGATGTTCAGGATGAGTACATCTATTCTATTGAGTACGATGCCAGTATTTCAGAAAATTATTGGCAGCCTGCTCTTTCTTACCCTAACAGTGCTACAGCCTGGGGTATTTTCCAATATTCGATTACCAACAATGCCTATAAACCAATGCCAGAGTTTCTATGGATTTACGACGAAACGAATGATTTACGCATTCAGGAAAAGCAGTATTTCCATTCAAGTCTGACTTACATGAGCGAGGGCGAAGAAATCACTCAGACCTTTGAGACTTCGCCCTATCTCTGGCACAACGACGAAGCACTTTTCGAAACTGGCCAAAACAACAAGGACATGGTGGTTTATCGCTATGCCGAAGTGCTGCTGATTGCTGCCGAAGCAATTGCCCAGTCGGAGGGCGTAACCACCGAAGCCATTGGCTATTTGGCTGATGTTCGTGCCCGCGCTTACTGGCAAACTGATCGCAGCACAATTGTCGCAGAATTAACCGGTTTATCAGTCGATGAATTTGTTGAGGAAGTATGGAAAGAACGCCTGCGTGAGTTGGCACTCGAATTCAGAATCTGGTCTGATGTGCAGCGCACACGCATGTTCCCGGTAACTTCGGAAGCGAACAAAGGTGAAGTGAGTTTTGAGAACGCGGTGGGACACACCACAGTGTGGAACAAAACTTTCCAGGAATCGCACCTGCTGTTCCCTATATCAGAAAATGAAAGACAGCGAAACCCAAATTTAACTCAAAACACAGGATATTAATCTTTTGTGTAATTAGACAGCTAGCACCGCCAACACTCTTGGCGGTGCTTATTTTTAAAGCTAATTTTAGACCCGAAAAAAATAACCCTGAATAACATGAAAACCTTAAAACACAGCGCCGGATTCTTACTCTTGTTTGTGGCAGTAGCCGGCTGGATGGGTTGCTCACAGCAGCAATCAACTGCGGAGAAAGAAACAATTGATTATGTTGATCCTTACATCGGGTCGGGCGGCCACGGACATGTTTTTGTTGGCGCCAACGTGCCGTTTGGTGCCGTGCAGTTGGGCCCAAACAACGAAACCCAGGGCTGGGACTGGTGCTCGGGATACCACTATTCCGATTCCATCTTGATTGGATTTGCACATACGCACCTCAGCGGAACCGGTATTGGCGATTTGGGCGATGTGTTGTTCATGCCTGTTGCCGGCAGTTACACGCATGCGGCTGATCCCGAAAATCCTTACGACTGGAAATCAGCATACACCCACGCCAAAGAGGTGGTGGAGCCGGGCTACTATAGCATTTATATCGATCGTCACCAGGTTGATGTCGAGCTGACCACCTCGGAGCGGGTGGGCTTTCATAAATACAACTTCGAGGAGGGAGACAACTCCAAAGTCATTATTGACCTGCGCTACGGAACCGGATGGGATCAGCTGACCAGCGGCTTAATTGAGCAGGTAGATGAAACCCGAATTCGGGGATTCCGCTTTTCGCGAGGCTGGGCCAACGACCAGCGGGTATTTTTTTGTACCGAATTTTCAAAAGAAATCAAAAGTTTCGAAATCCTTCATTCTTCGGATGAACGCGGCGTAGCCACCGCCATTATCGAGTTTGAAGGTGCAGGCGAATTGCTGGCGAAAACAGCCATTTCGCCGGTCAGCATGGATGGTGCGGCCAACAACCTGACCAGCGAAATCAACCATTGGGATTTTGAAGCTGTGAAATCGAAAGCGCAAGATCAGTGGAATCGTGAACTGGCCAAAATCAACATTAAAACAGAAAACGAAACCGACAAGAAAATATTCTACACGGCCCTGTATCACACCATGATTGCACCATCGTTGTTCAATGATGTGAATGGCGACTACCCCGGAGCCGACCGCGAAGTTCACCAAAACCCGGGTTTTGAAACCTACACTACTTTTTCGCTGTGGGACACTTACCGGGCAGCGCATCCCTTATTTACACTGGTTCAGCCTGAGCGGGTGAACGATTTTGTGAATTCGATGCTGGCCATTTACCAGGAACAAGGCAAGTTGCCGGTGTGGCACCTCATGGGCAACGAAACCAACACAATGGTGGGCTACCACGCGGTTCCTGTCATTGTTGATGCCTACTTGAAAGGTTTTGATGGCTTTGATGCGGAACTGGCTTTTGAGGCCGTGAAGGCCTTTGCCATGCGCGATGAACGGGGTCTGGATTTCATCAAGGACATTGAATACATCCCGGCGGACAGCCAGGTGGAGTCAGTGGCCCGCGCCATGGAGTATGCCATTGACGACTGGTGTATTGCTGCCATGGCCAAAGCCATGGGCAAAACCGAAGACTTTGAGTTGTTTGCCAAGCGTGCCAAGTATTATCAGCATTATTTCGATGAAAGCCGCGAGTTTATGCGTGGCAAAATGTCTGATGGTAGCTGGAGAAGTCCGTTCAACCCGTTCTTTTCGCAACACCGCGAGGATGATTACTGCGAAGGAAATGCCTGGCAGTACACTTGGCTGGTGCCGCACGATGTGGAAGGTTTGGTCGAACTGTTTGGCAGCGAGGAAGCCTTTATCACCAAGCTGGACAGTTTATTTTCAATTGAGTCCATCAAAGTGGAAGGCGCTTCGGCCGATATTTCCGGTCTGATCGGACAATATGCACACGGGAATGAGCCGAGCCACCACATTACTTACATGTATGCCTATGTGGGGCAGCAATGGAAAACAGCTGAAAAAGTCCGTGAAATTTGCACCACCTTGTATTCCGATCAACCCGATGGACTGAGTGGTAACGAAGACTGCGGACAAATGTCGGCCTGGTATATTCTTTCGTCCATGGGATTTTATCCGGTCAATCCGGCCAATGGCTACTATGTGTTTGGAAGTCCGCTGTTTGATCATGCTGAAATTTCACTTCCCGAAGGCAAAACCTTTACCATCGAAACGGAAAATAACAGTGCTGAAAATATTTATATTCAATCTGTTGAGTTGAATGGTGAAGCCTATGAGCGTTCGTACATTTCGCACGAGGCGATTGTCAATGGCGGAAGTCTGAAATTTGTAATGGGATCGGAGCCCAACCGAAACTTCGGTACGGCGCCGTCAGCGCGGCCATCCTCGGCCTACTAGACGAATGAATTCGACTACAAAGAGAAAGAAATAGCAATCAGCCGGTGAGTAGTTTTTGCCGGCTGATTTTATTAGTTCATAGAACGTACAAGATCGTACCTAAACGCAATGATGAACCGAACAATTTTAAGTCACGGTCATTATTCTAAATAATTGAAATAACCATGAGAAAATTAGCTATTTTATTTGCCATGCTTTTTTGCGTTTCGGCCTTGCAGGTCAACGCGCAGGAAATGCAACCGGTTGATTATGTGAACACCCTGATGGGTACCGATTCTGAATTTAAACTATC
>NZ_LGIA01000023.1 GCF_001270965.1 Sunxiuqinia dokdonensis
AAAAAAAAAAAAAAAAACTAGACCACCCTCTTCCGATCTATCCCTTGAAACCAATCACTTACACCAAAGTAAAAGCAGCCCGAAAAAACGGGGAAGCGGCCAACGGCTGCAAAGCAGGAGACCAAACGCACATTTTGCGTAGGATCTAAACTGCACAACTTAATATGCTTTCGGAACTTTTCATCTGAATTGATCGCATTGTCCGACACAATTGCTATCTTTTCGCCAAAAATACCGATCCACATGAGTATGTTACTGTTTTATTTGGCCGTGGCCCTGGGGATCTCCTTCTTATGTTCGATTCTCGAGGCGGTTTTGCTTTCCGTCAATTACTCCTTCATTTATTTAAAGGAGCAGGAAGGAAGCCAGGCGGCCAAAATACTGAAAGACCTGAAAAATAAAATTGACCGTCCGCTGGCGGCCATACTCACCTTGAATACCATTGCGCACACGGTTGGAGCGGCCGGCGTTGGCGCCGAAGCGGTCAAAGTGTTTGGTGCCGCCCACTTTGGCCTAATCTCGGCTGTGCTGACCATCCTCATCCTGGTGCTCTCCGAAATTATACCAAAGACCATTGGAGCCAGTTTTTGGCGCGAGCTTTCCCTGCCTGCAGCACGAGTCATTCATCTGTTGATTATCATCACTTACCCACTAGTACTTTTTTCAGAATTTATTACCCGTGCCGTTTCCAAAAACAAACCAGAGCAGTCAGTCAGCCGCGAAGAAGTTGCTATGCTGGCTTCGCTGGGGTTGGATGAAGGTATATTTAAGGAGACCGAAAGTAAAATCATCATCAACCTGATTCGGCTGCGCGATATTAAAGTCAAAGAGATCATGACTCCGCGCACCGTCATGCTGGCAGCACCCGACACCATGACTTTATCCAACTTTTTTGGGCAGGAAAGTTTCTTTCAGTTTTCACGGATTCCGATTTACCAGGAAAGTATCGACAAAATTACCGGCTACGTTCTGAAACAGGATGTGATGGAAAAACTGGCTGCCGGCGCCACCGAAGATTTACTGGCATCACAAAAACGAGAAATTGTGGTTTGCTACGAGAATATTACGGTGCCGGTTCTGTTCGAAAAACTATTATTTAACAAAGAACACATCGCCCTGATTATTAATGAATATGGTGGAACAGAAGGATTGGTAACCATGGAAGACGTCATGGAAACCATCCTGGGGTTGGAGATTACGGACGAAAAAGATATTCAGACGGATATGCAACAGCTCGCCCGCGACCGCTGGGCCAAACGGACGAAAGATATCAATATTGGTCACGAGTGATTGGTTATTGTATGGGCGCCATGCCAGGAGCCTCCAGCCCTTATGATCTGTGGATTCGGCGTTTTTGAGAAAACAGAATCCGAGCTTGGGAAACCTTCTGCCCCAAAGTACAGCTTTCCCATATTTTTTGTTCTTTTGTGGCATTAAAATCAATTTATTGTGCAATGAAAAATGTGCTTGGATATTTGCTGACACCCGTGTACCTACTGGTTTTTGGCTTGTTGCTGTTGGTGTTTCACCCCGTACAAATGCTTTGCCGCCGACTGGGTGGTTATCATCCGCGAAAAAAGGCGGTCGACATACTCAACTTCTTGCTTATCTACAGTTTGTCAATCATGGGCTGCCGGATTCGTTTCCGGGGCTTTGAATTGCTCCCTGAGGGACGCCCTTTGATCATTGTATCCAACCATCAAAATACCCTGGATATTCCACCCATCGTTTGGGGTTTTCGCAAGCATCATCCCAAGTTTGTGTCGAAGCAGGAACTGGGCAAAGGCATTCCCAGTATTTCGTATAACCTCAGGCACGGGGGCTCGGCTTTAATTGACCGTAAAAACGGGCGCCAATCAATTGTGGAAATTACCCGCCTGGGAAAACACATCGAAAAAGAAAACTACGCTGCCAGCATCTTCCCCGAAGGAACACGGAGCAAAACCGGGCGTGTAAAAACCTTCCAACCTGCCGGAATTGCCAGCCTGTTGCGGGCAGCTCCATCGGCCATCATCGTGCCTTTTGTGATTGACGGCAACTTTGAGCTGATGCCCAAAGGCTACTATCCCATGACTTTTGGAACACCACTGACCTACACCGTTTTGCCGCCAATCGATCCGGCAGGACGCGACGTGAAAGAACTAACCTTGGAGGTTGAACAGCAAATCAAAAAACACTTGGGACAGGAGATTGAGGGATAGATGATTGATTATTGGTCATTGGTCATTAGATCATTAGTCATTTAACTGTCATTCGTCGCTGGTTGAACTTGAAACTCGAAACTTCACGAGCTCGTCATTCGATCATTAGTCATTTGATAGTCATTGATGGCCATTTAATTGTCATTCGTCGCTGGCTGAACTTGAAACTTGGAACTCGAAACTTTACGAGCTCGTCATTAGCTAATTGGTGATTGGATGATGAGTTGGTGGGACAGTCAACCAGGCCTGTGCGAACAATTTCGATGTTACACGCTTTTAATGGTAGGCATTCGCCCAATGGCGTTCAGTCGAAGACTCATCATTAAAACCACAAGCAAATGAAAACAAAAGAGTACAGCAACGGAGAAATCACGATTTTATGGAAGCCGGATCGATGTATCCATTCCGGTGTTTGTGTTAAAACATTGCCTAAGGTTTACAAGCCGATAGAACGACCGTGGATTCAAATTGAAAATGCCACATCGCAGGAGTTGATTGATCAGGTTGCCCAATGCCCTTCGGGAGCTTTAAGCATCAAAGGACATTAGCCCATGGCCGAAATCAGACAGGAAGACCATGGCAAAAAGGGACGCTTCGTGATTTACGAAGATGGGGAGCTAGCCGGGGAAATGACTTACACCTGGGCCGGGGAATCGCGGTTCATCATTGACCATACCGGAGTAGACGAACGCTATGGCGGCAAAGGGTTTGGCAAACAACTGGTGATGGAAGCGGTAGCGTATGCCCGTCAAAAAGGAATCAAAATTTTGCCACTCTGCCCCTTCGCAAAAAGGGTATTTGACAAAGAACCAAAGCTTGCGGACGTCAGGTTTTGAATGACCACCAAGCCTTTCTGGCACACAACCAGGCACTTCGCCACTAAATAAACCGCTCCCGTTTTTGTAGATTGAACAATCCGTAGAGAATAAATACCAGCGTTCCGGCCACCAGGAAAATTCGGTTTTTCAGGGCAATGCCTTCCCAAATCATCTCATTCATGTTGCGTGGCGGGTTAAACGGGTTCATGAAAATATTCCACATGGTCCGTTCCGTTGCTTCACTAATAATAAGCAGAAAAACACCAAGAATGACCATGACAACGGCTGTTCCGTTTCCATTTTTAATGATGGTGGAAAACATAAAAGCCATGCCTCCCAAAAAGAATACCGGGAACATCAGCTGTCGGGTCATTTCGAACAGGTTAACCGGTGTGAGGAATATGTAGCTGATACCGGCAAAGCCAATGAGCAGCAAAAAGACCAACACGAAGACCAGCACCAAACGCACCAGCCAAACTTTGTAGCGGTAGTCGGGGATGCCAAACAAGATTTCCAAAATCCCGGCGTCCAGATCATTTTGAATGCCAAAGGTCATCGGGTAAAAGATGAGCAAAATAGCCGGGAAAAGCAGGGTGTCGTACACAAACTCTTCATCGGGCAGCTCGCCGTTCCACACCGCCATGATGGCCACAAAAGCGAAAAAGGCAAAAGCCGCCAGCAAAAACCAGATAAAACGACCCCCGAATATGATCCGGAAATTGTATTGGATCATCTTTCCAACAAGGTTCAATGTATTTTTTAGTTTGAGTGTGTTCATGTTGTTCGCAATGATTGGTATTAATTGATCAAGTCATCCTGAACATGTTTCAGGATCTCATCACTCTGAAACAGATTCCGAAACAAGTTCGGAATGACTCCTCTTAAACTCAGGCAATAATATCGCCCCATTATTTCAAATCCTTTATCAAACACAAATAAGCATCTTCCAGCACCGGCTTGGCCATGATGGCTCCATCAGCCGGCTTTTTGTGGCTCAGCATCCGTACCCGGATATTGTCGCCCACCCGCATGTGATGGGTTACCATGTGCTTGTTCGGCATTTTATCGAAGTCGGACGCAGGCACATCATACTGCCAGACCAGATTATCGGCCAGGTTCACCATGTCGATCGGTGTGCCGTGATATTTCACCTGTCCCCGGTTGATCACCGCTACCTGGTTGCACGAGCTCGAAATGTCTTCGATAATGTGCGTTGAGAAAATGACGATGCGCTCGCGGCTCAGCTCAACCAGCAGGTTCCGGAACCGGATGCGTTCGCGCGGATCAAGGCCAGCCGTGGGTTCATCCACCACCAAAATCTTGGGCAGGTGAAGCAGAATTTGTGCAATACCGATGCGCTGTTTCATTCCGCCGGAGAAGGAGCCAATTTTATCGCCCCGCTTTTCCCACATGTGTACCGCCTTCAGAACATACTCAATTCGCTCGCGCCGTTCTTTCGCATCCGTCAGGCCTTTTAGCAACGCCTGATAATCCAGAAACTCCTGGGCGGGCATGGCTTCGTAGGTTCCAAACTCCTGCGGCAGGTAACCGATCAGGCCTTGCAGCTCTTCGCGCTTTTCCTGTGTATCAATCCCGTTGATCCAGACCTTGCCGTAGCTCTGTTCAAAAATTCCGCAGATGATCCGCATCATGGTCGACTTGCCCGCGCCATTGGGCCCCAACAAGCCAAACATGCCGGTACCAATTTCGAGCGAAACGCCATTCAGCGCTTTAAACGGAACCTTACGCTTGCCAATCACCGGAATCTGTTTCACCAATCGCAAAGTTGCTCTTCTGAGGTTTCCAAAGCGCCCGGTGATACGGTCAATGTTCACTTTTTCTTCATACAATCGTTTGGCTGTAACTGAAATCAGCAAAGCCAGGTACCACAACACCGCAAAAGCGACGACAAACCCAATGAAGTCGGTTTTCTTCCAAAGAATAAATAATTCGACCAAAGGTAACAGCCAGTACAAAAACAGTATTGCATATTTCTGAATCAACTTATAAACACCTTTTTTGCTTACTGCATGCCGGTGATCCAGGTAAATGGCCACTGGTTTCCATATCTGGTTGAGATACAAGTAAATCATGACCAGCATAAAACTGATCCAAAATACCGAACTCAAAAAGAAAAAGGTAAAATAGATCATGAAAGCCAGCAAGGGCAATTGCCAGATAAGTTGATCAAATTCTTTAATGGAGTGGTAATCCTTTTCCAGTCCTGCCCGGCGCCGGATATTCAAACCACCGGCCCACTCGCGTGAAAAACGTCCCGGACGATCATAAATTTTCACCAGGTTTTGAATGACAATATGAACCCGTTCGTCGGGTGCAACCAGTCGGGTTCCCGCTTTTTTCAGGCTATTCAACACAAACCAGGTGACTCCCGGAATCAGCACCACGGCTAACACCGTATCGAGCAACTGCCAGGTCAGCTCATCTACTTCAATATAAATCATGGCCAAGGTGCCCGCCATGGCAGCAATCTGGAACACCTTTAATTTCCAGTCCAACTGGTTGAACCACTCCAGCGCACTTTCGAGCCCCGAATAAAATGTCGGGATAAAAATGAGTGTCAGCACGGTGCTCAGCGCCAGTCCGCCAATGACAATGATGGCAAACGGAGCTCCAATCACACTCACATATTCAGCTTGGCCCATAGCCAGCGGCACCATCGCAACAATGGTGGTAATGGTGGTAATCAGGATGGGGCGAACGCGCGACAAGCCGGCAGTCATCAAGGCACGCGGACGCCGGTAGCCCTGCTTACGTAATATATTGCTGTAGTCGATCAGAATAATGCCATTGTTGACCACCACGCCCAACAGGATCAGGAAGCCAATCATGGTGTTGGCATTGAACAGGCTGTTGCCCGTCAGGATTAGCGCCAACAGCGAGCCGATGGCAGCCAGCGGAATGGAAAACAGCAAGACAAATGGTGTGGCAAACGACTCAAACACCGAAGCCAGAATCATAAAAATAAGGATGATGGCCGCCAGAATCAGGAATTTAAATTCGCCCAGATCATCCTCTTCATGAATAACTTCGGCCGCCACGCCCGCCGGAAAATTATACGAAGCAATCAGTTCATCAATCTCGAAGCGGTACGATTCCAGCAGTTCGTTTGACTGCCGGGCTTCATCAATCAGGCTGTAGGTTATTTCAATTTGCTTTTCCTGGTTCACCCGGTTAATACCGGCCAATCCCCGGGCGTAAACCAATTGGGTGAATTTTTGCAGGTCGTGTAAACCGCCTGCCGCATCGCTCACCTGCAGCACCTTCAAATCGTCCATGGTTCGGGGCGGCTCTTCTTCCAAAGGATCTTGCTCGCCTTGCCGAATGATGATTTCGTATTCATCGAGCCCTTGGTTAAACTGTACGCCCGTTGAAATTTCGCCTGAAAAAGAGTTCAGCTCACTGGTGACCTGATTCATGTTGATGTTGTACTCGGTCATCAGCAAAGGATCAAACAACATGTGCACTTCCGGCCTGTTGTCGGACACGTTGAGCCGCACGCGGTTGATAAATTCAAGTTCATCCAAAAAGTATTCAATGTCTTCCGCTACGGTTTGCATCATCTCAAAATCCTGCCCCTTCAGCACCACTTTCTCCTCGTTGCTGCCAATCCCCAACAGGCGCTGAAAATTGCCCATCATGTTACGTCCGCCGCCAAAGCCGCCGCCACCTCCGCCTCCGGAGCTACTTTGCTCGAAGGAGATTTCAGCCGCACCAACGTTTCTGGTCAGCTCGCCCACCACCGATTTAATCTCAGCAAAATTTCGTCCATCAATCTTTTCAAAATCTTCCAATAGTTTTACAGTGACCACCGCCTCTTCCTCTTCAATCGTGCTAATCACATCCTGTTTTTCTTTCAGGTCGGCCAGCTTTTCTTCAATCTTACTCACCGTTTCATCGGTCGTTTCAAGGCTTGAGCCCGAAGGCATAGTAATATACAGGTGAATCTGATCTTCTTCCACCTCCTGCAAGGAGCTGACGCTGATCGCCAAACTACCAAATACCGTGATAAAAAAGATGACGACTGCTCCGATAATCGTTCCGGCAGGATTGCGCATGCACGACTTGAGCAGCAACAGGTACACCTGCACCATCCGGTTGTTGGTGGTTACTTTTTCAAACGAAATGGCCTTGCCACTTTTCCGTTTCAGAATGAAGTGAATAGCCATGGGCACAAACAGCAGTGCCACGACCAGCGAAACGAGCAAGGTCGAAATGATGGAAACCCCTACGTTTTTGCCCAGCATTTCAATCATGAAATTGGTGGAGAAAACAAAGGGCAAAAACACGGTAATGGTGGTCAGTGTGGCCGCCACGATTGATCGCCACACCTCGGTGGTTCCTTGGGTGACGGCCGAGTCCGGTTCCATCCCCTTACCCGCCAGCCGGTATATATTTTCGAGCACCACCACACTGTTGTCGAGCAACATACCAATAGCCAGCGCCATACCCACCAGCGTCAGGCTGTTTAAAGTGATATCATAAGCGTAAAATAAGTTGAAAGCAGTAAACACCGACACGGGAATGGCCAGCGCGATGAAGGCGACAATGCGAATATTTTTCAGAAACATCCAGAGCACAAACACGGCCATCAATCCACCAACCAATGCCAGGTTGATGATCTGGTCGATATTTTTCTCCATGGTTTCGGCCGAATTATCCTGAACAAACAGTTCGACATCCTTACGGGCCAGCTTCTCATTGAGTCGTTCTACCAGCTCCAACGTCTTATGCGACAGTTCAATCTGGTTGGCCTGCGAGTCGTTAATCAGGCGAATGGTCACCGCATCCTGCCCGTTCACGCGGCTGTAGCTGGTTTCTTCTTTCACCCCAAACCGAACGTTGGCAATATCTTTTAACAAGATGGGGCCTTCGGCAACCACCAGGTTTTCCAGATCACTCACCTGATCATACTCGGCGGTAACATGGACAAAGTAATGCTTTTCCTTTTCTTTCACAGCACCCACATAGGTGCGCGATTGGGAGTTTTGCGACAGCAGTGAACGCACCTGCCCCGGGGTAATATTATAAGCTTCGCAGGCCTCCATATTCAAAATCACTTCAATGGATTTTTCCTGCCCGCCAAACACATTCACACCGGCAATGCCATCCAGGTTTTCCAGGGCGGGTGCAATATCCTCATCAGCGATGTTTCTGATCCGGTCAACACCGCCACTGCCGCGCGCTTGCAGCTCCATAAACTGGTTGCTCATTTGCGACAGGTCCACCCGGTTCACGCTCACCTGGACTCCTTCGGGCAAGCTCCCTTGTATCTCATTGATTTTTTCCTGAAGTTTGAGATAGGCGAAACTGAAATCAACTCCTTTCTGGTAGTAAACAACCACGGTTCCCATGCGGGAGGTGATATTCGACTCGAGCGACTCGATGCCTTCGAGCGTTCCCACCGCACCTTCAATGGGAACGACCACCTGATTTTCGAGGTACTCCGGATCGGCTTCCTGGTTTGAAACAGCCTGAACAAACAGGAACGGGAGCTCTGCGTTGGGCAACAGCTCCACACCCAGTTGTTTATAAGAGACGTAGCCCAGCAGGGTTAGTCCTATAAACAACATGCTGATCAGGGTCTTTCTATCGATTATAAATTTCATCAGTAAATAATTTGTTTTCAGTGGTCTGATGGAACTCACATGTTGCTGAAAATTATTTTCACTAGTGTTTATGTGCGGAGCAACATGTTCGTTTCATTGGTCTATTTCCTATTTAGCTGTTTACCATCTACAAACTGTAAATCGCAAATGAGCAAATCGTCAATTATGATTTCTGATCCGGTCTTTAATCCCTTCAATGGCTTCGTACATGCACGGAATCACAACCAGGGTCAACAAGGTTGAGGTTACCAGCCCGCCGATAACGGCCAGCGCCATGGGTGAACGCAGCGAAGCACTTTCGCCAAGCCCCAATGTAAGCGGGAACAAAGCCAGAATGGTGGTTAAACTGGTCATGATGATGGGGCGAATCCGCTGCTGGCCGGCTTGTAAAATAGCCTCCAAACGTTCCATTCCTTCATTTCGAAGTTGAAGAATCCGGTCGACAAAGATGATGGAGTCGTTTACCGCAATGCCCACCAGCATGATGATCCCGATGTAGGCCATGATGTTCAGCGTTTTGCCCAACATGAAAAATACGAGGATGGAGCCAACCACCGCCAGCGGAATGGTCAGCAAAATGGTGAATGGATGCAACAACGACTCGAACTGGGAGGCCAGCACCATGTAAACCAGTATGATTGACAGGATCAGTGCAAAACTTAAACTGGCCATCGACTCTTTCCGCTTGGCTTCTTCACCACTAATGTTGACTTGGTAGTCCGGCGGAATATTCATTGGCGCGATGGCTTCCTGAATGTCTTTCACCGCCCGGTCGAGCGGCATGTCTTTTTCCAGCTGCCCGGTTATTTTGCCAATCCGGTTTTGATTGCGCCGATACACTTCTTTCGGCGACTGACCAATCCGGATTTCAGCCAATTCGTTCACCATAAATTGTTGGTTCGAGCTGGTAATCTTCAACTCGTCCAGCTGCGAAAGCCCCTTGTCGGGCACTTTAATGACAATGTCTTGCATTTCGCCTTCGCGTTTCACCTGACCCGAGGCTTGGCCAATCAATTGATCCTGAATTTGGGAAATGATGTTCGTCACGCTCAGGTTGTACATGCCTGCACGCAGTCGGTCAACCAGGATTTCCACTTCGGGCGAACCTTCTTCCAACGATGACTCGAAATTGTACATGCCCGGCAAACCTTCCACCCGGCTTTTTACTTCCGCAGCGAGCGTTTCAATCACCTCCAGATCTTCGCCCTGAACTTCAATCACCAAAGGTGCTTCGTCAGTTCCCATGATGCTTTTCAGGGCAGTCTCATCCTGCTGATAGCTGATTTCCATCCCCGGAATCTCCCCCACCGCCTGGCTAATTTTCCGAATGGCATCGGTGGAAGCCAGTTGGCTTTCGGGACTCAAAATCAGTTTGATGGTGGCTGTATTTTCACCCTGAAAAATATCGGTTGCCGAACCGCCAACGCCACTTGACGGACCCACATGACTGAATACCGTCTCCAGGTTTTCGCCCAGTAATTCGGTCACAATGGCTTCCATATTTTCAACAGCAGCAGTGGTCCGTGCCAGCCGGGTTCCTTCCTGCAAACGAATGTCCAAGCTAAATTCACGGGTTTCCGTTTTGGGCATAAATTCCGTCCCAATGAAGGGAAGCAACAGCGCCGATCCACCAACAAGAACGGTGGCCAGCACAATAATCGTCCACTTCATTTTCAGTATTCTTGCCAGAAAATGACCGTAGCCTTTCACCTGAACCGAACGCGAGCGCACTTTCTTTTTCTTATTTCGATAAAACAGGTCGAACAACATGGGAATAACCAAAATGGCGACGGCCAGCGACGAAATCAGAGAAAACGCCACAGTCCAGGCCTGGTCCTTAAAGAGTTCGCCCGAAGCGCCATGCAAATACACAATGGGCAAAAACACGATGATGGTGGTGATGGTGGAAGCTGTGATGGCACCGCCAACCTGGGCTGTCCCTTCAATGGCTGCTTCGCGAACGGACATGCCCGACTCGTGGTTTCGGAAAATGTTTTCCATCACCACAATGGCATTGTCAACCAACATACCGGCACCCAGTGCCAGCCCTCCCAGAGTCATAATATTCAGGCTAAGCCCGTTGAAATACATCAGATTGAAGGTGGCAATAATGGAAATGGGAATGGCGATGCTGATAATTAAAGTACTGCCGGCACGACGAAGGAAAAGAAAAAGCACAAAAACGGCCAACACAATTCCAAACAAGGCCGACTCCTCTACTTCATTAATCGCGTCGCTGATAAAACTCCCCTGGTTGGTCACCAGTTGTAACTCATAACCGGGCAATGCCTTTTGAATATCTTTCAGGCCCGCGTTAATTTCCTCCACCGCTTTTACTGTGTTAAACTTGGTTTCCTTATAAATGGAAAGGCCCAAACAACGCTTGCCATTGAGGCGCACGATATTGTCGGCTTCCTTGTTTTGAAAGCTGACCTTGGCCACTTCGCGTAAAAAGATGGGGGCAAAAGCCGCTGCTTCGTTGTCGGCTGCAACCTGTTTGTAGCCGACAATGACATTTTCAAAATCCTCAATATCGGTCAGTAGGCTGACTCCCTTGACCACATAACGCAAGCCCATTTCTTCGATGCTTCCACCCGAAATACTCTGGTTGAAGCTCGCAATGCGGCTACTGATTTCGTCCATCGTCAGGCCAAAAGCATCGAGCAGGTAGTCACTGGTTTCAATCAACACCTCCACATCCTCGGCACCTGAAACTTCCACTTCGGCGACTCCTTCGAGGCGAATCAGTTCGTTACGGATATAGTTGTCGGCTACTTTGCGCAGCTCGTTCATGTTATTAATGGTCGGATGACTCAGTCCCACAAGCATCACCGGCGACGAGTTGGGATCGTGCTGTGTAATGTTGATGGCGTCGATATCCTGGTTTTGGGAGAAGGAAGTCACGGCTTTCTGCAAATCCAGAAAGGCATCATCCATATTTTTGTTCCAGGCATATTCAACGGTAATTTGGGCGCTTCCCACCTTCGACACCGACGACACTTCCACCACATCGGATTGGCGGATAGCCAAGGCCTCGAGGTTTTCAACAAACTGGCTTTCCATCTCTTCCGGTGGCCGTTCGCCCGACTCCAGTTCGATAAACAGGCGCGGGCTGTTTAAGTCCGGGAAAAGGTCAACGCCCAGCTTGTCGTACGAGATGTAGCCCAGCAGAACCACCCCAAGCACCATCATCAAAACGGTAACCGGATACTTGACCGAAAATTCGCTTAACTTCTTCACGGTACTTCCTTTCTATTTGATGATTTTTACTTTCGAACGGCTACGCAAGGTTTCGAACCCTTTCACGACCAGTCGGTCGTTAACTTTCAGGCCGGAAGTAATTTCCACCTGGTCCTTATTTTCATAGCCCAATGTGACCTGCTTCTGTTCTGCAGTTCCCTGCTCAACAACGAAGACAGATTTTCCCCGTTGGTTTGAAATAATCACATCTTTGCGAATAACAATCACACTATCCTTACGATCCAGAATAATGTCCGCCTGGACAAACATGCCCGGGCGCAACTTCAGTTCGTCGTTATCGATGCTGAGTTTTCCGGTAAATGTGCGGGTTTCGGTGCTGATAGCCGGCGACAGCTCTTGCACCACGCCATGAAGCGTGTCTTCAGGCAGGGTATAATTCATCACGCGAACTTGCTGCCCTTGTTCCAATTGGTTGATGTATTTTTCGGGCAGGTTGACTTCCATCTGAAGCTTTTCATAGCTCATCAGGCTCACGACTTCCGTTCCGCTGGCAACCCGGTTGCCTTGCGTAAAATAGGGCAATTTGGTAATTACCCCATTGAAAGGGGCGCGCACCTTCATTTTTTCGAGTTGAATTTTGGCCAGTTCGTAACTGTCGCGGGCATTGACCGCTGATACTTCGGCATTGCTCAACTCACTTTGGGTGACTCCGCCTTTGTCGAACAGCGATTTTTGCTTGGTATAGTTTTGTTCCGATATTTTCAGGTTCAGCTCTTTGGCTTCCATCCCCAGGTTGTTGAGGTACTCCTCATCTTCCAACTCAACAATGACTTGCCCCTTGGTTACCCGGTCGCCCAGCATAAACGGTTTGCCGGTGCGCGAGTTGGTTGCCAGCGAATACCGTCCAGCCATTTCGGTGGTCAAAATGGCTTCTTTGGTGGCGGTCACGGTCCCGGTTGTATTGATGGTTTGTTCAATAAATCCGGGTTTCAAATCTACAACAGAAACAGGAATGGCGATTTCAGCTTGCGAATCGGCGCTTTGGTTATTGCACGCTGCCAAACCCAGTAGCGCGAATAAAATAACGAAATGATACAAATTGATCTTCATGGGATTGCTTTTTATAAGGATGGTGTTTTAGTTTTTACTTTTCAGGATTAAGTCTTCCGGAACAATTCCTTTACGCTGCTCAAAGTCATACAAGGATTGAATCTTCAGGTTGAGCAATTCAACTTTGTAATCGATTAAAGCTTGAGCATAAGACATTTTCTTTTCCGAAAGCTGTGTTTGAAATAAGTTCAGGTCCATACTGGTGAGATCGCCGTTGGCATAACGTTCGAGGTTGATCTCGTAGGTCAGCTGTGCATTTCGTTCGTTCTGCTCGGCAATATCAATCTGGTTACGGATATTTTGAAGCGAGCGGTACACTTGGCGGATATCCATAATGATCTGGACCTTCTCTTGCTCAAAACCCAGCTCCTGAGTTTTAATAACCGCTTCCTGCGCTTTGATTCGTGATTTCTTTTCACCCCAGTCGAATAGCGGAACATTGAACGACAGCGAAACCCGCGGGTTGTTGGTTGGATTTTCATAAATGTCACCCAGCTTGCGGTTGTCGCCAATAATCCCGACCGAAAGGTTCATGTTTCCCTCAAATTCGTTCAAGGCATTGGTTCGGATCAAATCAAATTGCGAGGTTTCAATATCAATCTCGCGCTGGCGAAGCTCCATTCGTGAGCTCAATCCATATTCGATGGCCTTTTGCAAATCCACATCCACCGTGTTCACATCCACGCTGGTCATCACCGCAATTTCCTCAAAAATATCCATCCCAATATATTGCTTAAACTGGTCCTTAAAATTTTCAAGGCTCACCTGCTGATTCTGCACATTCGACTTGGCAGTGGCAAAGTTCAACTCGGCCTGGTACAATTCTTCCCGGGCAGCCAAGCCGGCGTCCACTTTATTTTTGGTGATTTCGAAACTTTTCTCCGTATTGGCCAATTCATCTTCGGCAATGGTCAGGCTCATTTGTGCCATGTAAACATTGTAGAAATATTGGGTCACCAGCCGCTCCAGGTTGAGTCGCTGCATGGCATAGCTGAGGTTTGAATTTTCCAAATCCAGTTGCAACTCCTTTAGCTGAAGGCGTAAGCGGTTGTAGGTAAACAACGGCTGACTGAGGCTCAGGTACAGGTTATTGGTGAAGGATCGGTCTTCAATATTGTTGATGTCGCTGGTACTTTTCTGCCATCCAAAACGGTTCACCAGCGACAAGGTTCCATCGGTCACCAAAATGGGCTGCGCAACGGTAAATGTGCCCGATGTTCCAAGCGACTCGTTGGTGTACCAGCTTGAATAATAATCATCGAAAGAACGGGTCCGACTGTATTCAATCGGATTCAGGCTCAATGAGAACTGCGATTTTAGGGCTGCCTTTTGGGCATTGAGCGATTCTTGTGAACGTTCCAGGTTGAGCAACGAGCGCCGGATATCCGGACTGTTTTGCGAGGCGATGTCCAGTGCCCGCTCCAGGTTCAACAATTGCTGTCCGAAAGCCATGCTGCCCGGAAACAAGGCCAGCAAAATCAGGAATTTGAGTTTTGTGAAAAATCGTTTCATATGAAATCTGTTACTTTTATTGTTTTATCAGTTTGATTGCATCGGCAACCACCATGCGGGCTTCCGACTGGTTGGTCAATTCAATTTTTGCGGTGTCGGGCGAAAAGTAATACCCGCCAAGCAAGTTCCAACCCACTTCCGCAGTTTTCAGGTCAACAAGCACTTCTTCATCGCCATCATCGTGATGCACAATAAAATGGTATTCACCATCATCACCACCCCGGCGCCCCCGGCGTTCTTCTTTATACACATGAGCATAAACCTGGTAGTAACCTTCTTCTTTGATTGGGACATTCCAGGTGGCCACTTTATTGCCTTCGCCCGAGCGCAGGTAATAAGCCGAACGAATGTAAGCCCCATAAAAATTGGAATGCGTGGTCAACGTCCAGTTTCGCGGAGCACGCCAGCTCGAAAAACCAGAATATTTGCCGGTGCTTGTTTCCTCGGTAATCAGCAGCTTGCGCAACAAGCTAGTTTCATCTTCGCCAACCACAGCAAACCCAGCATCCTCATTGTCGAGGATAATTTCGTTGTCTTCGGCAATACGAACCGGCCTGTCGGTGATGTTTTCTCCCTCGTAAGGAACCGCTTTTTTATCTTCTTCAATATTGTCGAGCGGCAAACGGATTTCAGACGGAATATTTTTCGACGTCAGCGTATTGATGTTGGCTCCGCGCGGAGTACCACTGAGCAAATAGCTCACTTCCTTGGTTTGGTGCCCTTCGAGATGAATCAACTTATTGATGGTTTCGGGTGCGCCACCGCCTCTGCCAAATCCCCCTCCCGGACCTCCGCCCAAGCGAAATTCAACCGAAATAATTCCTTCCACATCTTCGGTATTGCTCACCTTAAATTTGACCATGGTTTTCAGCTGATCTCCATCGAGCACGTTCACCGCGGTGACATTGCCAACCAAAAATGCGGGCAACTGCGTGCTGCTAAACCAACCTTCCATGTAGGGAATCAAATCGATGCCAAATTCATCCAAAATGGCATCGTTAAAATCCTGAATGCTCGAAGCCCTAAATTTGACATCCCTCAAGTAATCGTACAGAAAGTCTTCAAATGCTTCTTCCTCCGCTTTGCGTTTAATAACGGAGAATAAGGCCTTTCCTTTCAACTGAATGACATTGTCCACAATCTGTTTATGGGTTGGATCATCCAAAATCTCTTCAAAACTTTGGGACAAGAGCGCCAGGTTTCCTTGTTCATCTTCCGACATGCCCTGCAAATCGCGCATCCAGCCCATACCCGGATTGGTGGACGCTTGCTTTTTATAAGCTTCAAACACGCGGTCGGCAACCGGCCAACGATCAGACCGAATGTAAAAAGCGTAATTGTAGAAAAGCGGAAAGGCATAAAAAGCATTTTGCTTTTCCTCAACCTGAACTTCGCCCTGCGTACGACTAAAATCAGGTCGTCCTTGTTCCCGGGTGAAGGTGGCCAGAAAGTTCTGCAACACCTGGATCTTCTTTTCTTCGGGCGTCAAATTTTCATCACCGCCGCCACCCCAACGGCGTCGCTGATCCATGCGCCCGTAAAAGTCGGCTTCATCAATCAGCAAGCCTTTTTCGGGATACAAAATCATTTCGGGTTGAATTTGCTCGCGGGCACCGCTTAAAACCCGTTCGTACGAATAAAACTGAATGGGCACTTCAACCAGGGAAAAACGCTCAAACGGGTAATACAAATCGACATTTCGTTCAAAGTCCTGGATGGTTTCGGTAATGATTCCCGGAATCGTATCTTTTATTTCCTCGAAAAATTCAGAAAAATAATCATGCCCTTTTCGGTAATAAATGCTGAACTCCAGCCCGTCAATTTCTTTGTTCATTCGCTCGTAATGGCCAATAGCCAGTGAGATTTGAGATTGCGCATGCGAGTTGCTAAACACAAAGCGGCCGCCATCTTCTTCAACAGTGCCTTGCGAAACAGCGGTGAGGCCAGGCTGGGTGTTCACTTCGAGCCGGTAGTTGCTAAACTGGCGCGACAGCCATTGTTTGTTTTTCGCGCCAAAGCCGGCACCAGGAATCGGGTACCAGTTGTTTTCACGGGTCAGCAGCACATATTCCGGTGTGATAAAAGCATGGCGCTTATCAATTTGGTACATGAAATTGCGGTAAGCCGCCTGCCGGGTTTCGTCGTCAATATCTAAAAAGCAAGCGGCCTCGTTGATCGTTCCCGAATAGGAAAAGCCGAGTTTCAACTGCTCACCGGGAGCCACTTGCAGGCGGGTCAGTTCAACCAAGCCCAACTTCCGTTCAAAGGCTTGTTCTTTTCCGTTAACCGTCAGCCGGGTCAAGTTCAAGCCGGGGTTAAGGCTGAATAAAACGGTTGACAAAGTTTCGTTCGCATCGTTTCGTGCATCCAGTGTGGCTTCGCAACTGATGGTTCCACCCTGGTGATTGAGCTGAATATCGTAGTTTGAAATGGCCAGTTGCTTCACATCCAGGTATTGGTCATTCAGGCTGATCATTTCCTCCCGCAGGTTCTGATTTTTCAGGAACGAACCAACGTGCATACTTCCGAGGAAAATACCGCCCGCCAAGGCTATGGTTCCAAACAAGAAAGAAAAAATCCGCATGGATTCGGAATGCGGCAAACGGCGCAAAAGCAAGACGGTGTAAAAAATAAAGGCGATTCCCAGACTCAAATACATACCCCGGTGGATCAAAATGGTCTCGAGATTGCCGAATCCAACGAAATCGGAAAAAGTGAGCGGAATATTAAATGCCATGTAGTCGAACAGGTAATAAACCTTATCCTGAAGATAAAACAGGGAAATGGCCACATAGCCAAGCAAAACCACAAAAGTGACGGCCTGGTTGCGAATAATGGACATGATCAGGAACGAAAGCCCCATAATAAAAATCAAGGTCGGCACGCTGATCACCAAAAAATAGGCGCCGTAGGCCAACCAGTTTACCGCCGTGTTTTGGGTGATCAGATTAAAGATCAAGGCAATTGTAAGGATGATCAGATTCAGCACGATAAAGACAACCAAATTGCCAAGCGTTTTCCCAATAACATATTCGCCATTGGTCATCGGACGCATATAGATTACTTCGGTGGTATCCAGTTTTTTATCACGTTTCAGGAAGTCGGAAGCCAGGAAAATGGCAATCACCGCCTGAACTACATTCAGAAACAACAAGTTGGTATAAGGAATAATGGATGGCAAACCTTTCATGGCCCACTGTCCTGCGCCTCCGTTTGATTCGATTAAGACCCCAAAGTTGAAAAGCGAAAGGAAGATCATCGCCAGAATCGCAAAAATCCGAAAGAACCAGCTTCGCAGCAAGGTTTTTGTTTCGTAGCGGGCAATGGAGCGAATATTGTGAATTGAAATCATAAATTCAGGAGTTGAAGGTTAGATAGCGGTCCATTGATTTAACTGACTTTCCATAAAATAGACATAGGCATGTTCCAGGTTTGGATCGATATTCTGCCCGGAGTAGCCGTTAATCTCATCGGCAACCACCTGAATTTCCCAACCATCGCTGGTGGGAACATTCGAAATAACCGGATACTTTTCGTTGATTTCCTGGTATTCTGACTCAGTGGCGTGAATCAGCCAGACTTTCCCAACACACTGTTCCACCAGATCGTCAGGCGAACCACTATAGGCCAATTCTCCGCGATTCAGCAGCGCCATATTTTTACAAGTACTCGAAATATCGCCTACAATATGGGTCGACAGGATGATAATCACGTCGTTGGTTGAAATGGTGGACAGCAGGTTTCGGAACCGGATGCGCTCCTCGGGATCCAAGCCCGTCGTTGGTTCATCAACGATAATAATTTTTGGACTATTGATCAGCGCCTGGGCAATTCCCAAACGGCGTTTCATTCCGCCCGACAAACGGTTGGCCTGCCGGTCGCGAGCCTCAAACAAGCCCACTTCTTCCAGCATTTTATCAACGGCACTGGCTCGTTCCCTGCCCGATTTCATTCCGGCCAAACGGGCAGCATAATCCAAAAACTCGTGGGTGGTCAACTGCGAGAAAAAACGAAAATCCTGTGGCAAATAGCCCAACATTTTGCGAATTTCTTTCCGGTTCTTCACCAAATCGTAGCCATTAACGGTGACTTTTCCGTGGCTCGGCTTCATCAAAGTGACCAAAATGCGCATCAAACTTGATTTCCCGGCTCCGTTGGGCCCCAGCAAACCAAACATCCCATTCTCAATTTCGAGATGTACATCGTTCAGTGCCCGGTTCCCGTTTGGATAGATTTTACTCAGTTGATCAATCGTAATTTTCACAGTAATAAATTTCGTTTAGCTTGTAGACTACTATTTTTTCCAAACGTTTAACTCTTTGCATCAGCAAATGAAAAAGAAATTACAATAAGAAATAAAATAGTCCCTCGAATATTGGAAAACGCAAGCAAATCGCCTCATTTATTAGACGAAAGTTAAAAACCAATCGACCAAATCCCGATGTTAAGCGTATTCCAAGCTCCGCTGGCGTAAGCGCTGTGAAAAGAATTCCACAAAATTCAAAATTATTCCACATCAGGTTCTTTTTTGATTATTCATTCAAAACCACGCGCCAAACCCCACACAACCTTCATATCCTGCGATTTGAATAAAAAGAAACCACAGCATGGCACGAAATTTCCAACACGATTAACTGTTGATTTGCATTTTCCACAACACCATCACCCCAATCAGGTGAAAAATGCCAATCGATACGAAACACAATAGAAGTTGAATCAGAAAAATAGGAGTTATTATGAATTGGAACAGAAGATTGAGCAAAACTTACAAAACACTGATAGCATCATTCATTTTGATGGCTGGTGCGCTTACAGCGACCGCACAGCATGATGACTTAAACTATGATGAGCTGGAAAAGATGCAGGATAACATAGAGGGTTACCTGTTTCAGGTTTACGAAATTGTTGATGACTATCCAAACTTCGGCTACGAATATGTTTATCACAACGGACACCTTGACCGTGTAGCAGTATCGGGTATTGATGATATGGCGACCAAAAAAGAGGTTGCAGAACTGATGCACCTGTTTAGAAACGAGAAAGATAAAATGAAAAACTTTGCTACCCGCGTTGGGATTTACTACGCTCCGGAGCAGGAAGCAGAACCTGAAATGGGTTATGAAGCCTTTAGACAGGAAGTGATGAATAACATCAATTACCCGGAAGGAGCAGAAAACTTCGGTGTTGAAGGCACAGTGTATGTTAAATTTATTGTTGAAGAAGATGGTGAAGTATCGTTTGTTACCGCAGATCAAGACATTGATTCGCCTTACGAACAACGTGTCAAGAAGCTGGAAGAAGCGGCCGTTGCTGCCGTTGAAGAAGTTGATGCTGAATGGGAACCCGCCATTGTTGATGGTACCATTGTAGACTCATGGGCTGTCATCCCGGTAACTTTTGATTTTCAAAAAAATCCGTCGTTGCCAGTACTCATTCAATAATCAAACAGTTAAGCATCCAAGGTTGCTCCATGCGGGGCAGCCTTTAATTGTTTAAAGCACCAATGAGGACATTATCAATAAAAAAAACAAAAAAACATGAAAGACTTCTTTACTGCTGATTTTTGGGAAACTTTTGCAACTAGCCTGGCTGAGTGGATTATCACAGAATTGCCAGCCATCATCATTCTCGTTGTGCTTTTGCTGATCGCACTCCGGGTGAGCAGTTTCATGCTTCGAAAATTGAAAAAAGTATTGACTTCCAAAACCGTTCATCACAACGATGAGCCCAACCTGGAAGTTGAAAAACGACTCAACACGCTCATGGGAATCGTGAAAAAAGGCGTGGCCGTTGTCATCTGGGCCATTTTCATCATGATCTTTCTGAAAAAAATCAACATCGACATTGCTCCAATACTGGCTGGTGCCGGTATTATTGGCCTGGCCGTTGGTTTTGGTGCCCAGGAGCTGGTGCGCGATTTTATTTCCGGATTTTTCATTTTGCTCGAGAACCAGATTCGAACCGGCGATGTCGCCATTATTAATGGCACCGGCGGGTTGGTTGAGAAGATTGAACTGCGAACCATCACACTCCGCGATTTATCGGGTGTGGTTCATGTTTTCCAAAACGGAAAGATTAATACCGTTTCAAACATGACCAAAGAATGGTCGGCGATGGTTTTCGACATTGGCGTGGCTTACAAGGAAGACCTGGATGAGGTGATGCGAATTATGAAAGAAGTTTCGGAAGATTTACGTAAGGATGATCAATTTAAAGACTTGATTCTCGAGCCGATGGAAATTTTCGGTTTGGATAGTTTTGGCGACAGCGCACTGGTGGTGAAAGGTCGGATTAAGACCAAGCCGATTCAACAGTGGACCGTAGGACGGGAATACCGCAAACGACTGAAAGTTGCTTTCGACAAACACAACATCGAAATTCCATTCCCGCATCAAACAATTTACTGGGGCAAAGAAATTGATCCGCTCAAGTTGTCGATGGACAACAAGACAACAGCAGCCATTAAACCGGCTGAATAATACGAAGTTGATTGACTTTGAATTCCCTAACTGCTTGCAGAAGTTTATCTTTGTCAATCAATTAAATCTGCGTGAAGGTAGATTGAAAGCTGGCCGGATTTACTACCCGGTCAGCTTTTCTATTTGGTTCGAATGGTGTAAAACACAATTGGCTCCCTAAACTTAAAACTCATCCTTTCTTTTATGAAAGCCAAAACGCCTTTTATTAAAACTGTCTATTCATTTTTGAAAATCAATACCTACTTTGACAACAATTCAACATTCTTATTTAAAAATCCAACATCATCTATTAAACTTCTAACATCACATTTTAAATTTTGAACCTCCCCATTCAAAAATGTAACCTCATCTACCAACAGTCTTACCTCATCTGGTAAAAATCCAACCTCATCTGGCAAAAGTCTTACCTTATCTGGCAAAACTCTTACCTCGTCTGGCAAAAGTTCCACCTCATCTAGCAATAGTTTAACCTCATATATCACTAGCTTGACCTTTCCTTATAAATCCTCAACCTATTCTTACAAAAGCAAAACGTGATCTTGTCAAATGCTAAGCAATTTTATTCAAAGTATGCCCTACTTTATCAAAAATAAAACACCTTTTTTCAAAACCGGTACGCTATTTTTTAAAATAATTTACGCTCGAATTTCTTTGTGGAATTGAAATCGAAGTAGAAGGTTGACCCAAGGCCGAACTGTCTTTCCGGCTATTTTTCTTCTTCTTCGATAATCATCTCTTCTTCGATGTCAAACTCTTGTGGCTGGTCGTCCCGCTTTTTACGGATGATCTCGATCTTCTCGCGCCCACCGCTCAAATCTTTTTTCTTGTAAGAAATCACATCAGGATCGTCCAAGCGAATGACCATCTTGTCATCCGGATGCCGATCCAAATATTGAATTGGCATGGGTGGGTAAGGAGCCCCTGGCACATGAACAAACGCCCGATTATGACGAAAAGATCTGTTTGGAGCCATCGGTCCATCACCACGCCGGATCATCATCCGCATCCCGAGCGAATCACAGGCAAGCAGACTGTCGCGAAGCATGATTCGGTTTCCCCGGTGGCGCATAAACGGGCGGTCGCCCGGCGCAAAGACAAAGACGTCTTCGTTTTCGCCATCCGAAAATTCATACCGAAAGCGATTCAACCGTCTTTTCAGCGTCGAATCAAGCCGGCACCTTAAATCCAGCTCATCAATCCAGGCAAAACCTGTTTCATCCCCCGATATCAGCGTATCCAACACGGTTCGTTCGCCATTGACGACCTTCACCATTTTTACCCGCCGCTGCCTTTCCGGCTTTTCATCGGTTTGGCCCGATACCAAAACAGCTGGCAGCAGCAAAAAAATAATCAGTGCCCATCGGCCAATCTTCAAATTTGTTTTCATGTGTATTGCTTTAAAATTGATTTCTACGAAAACAAAGGTAAACCCACTGGCACCCAGATCTCAGTTAAGGCCCGGTTAAAATCTGTTAAGGGAAAGTTAAAGTCAAAAAAGCCCCGACTTGAAATAATTATCTTTGAAACATGAACAAACGCTTTTTTATCTATTTAATGGTGCTCATGGGTGTGTCAATCCTGGGTATCATTGCTATTCAGCTGATCTGGATCAACAATGCCATTCAGGTAAAAAACGAATTGTTCGACCGCAGTGTGACCGAAGCACTGAACAACACCGTGCGGCGGATTGAAATTCATCACGATGTGGAGGTGCTCACCGGCATTGAACGTCCGGGGCGGCCCTACTGGCAACGCAACGGCCGCAATGCGCCGCCTGTCCCGCCGCGGGCCGTGCGAATCATCCGCGATTCTGAATCGAACAAAGGCAGGCGAATTGAATTCGAAACCCTTGAAAATGACAGCAACATTCAGGTATTCCAGTTTTCGGCTCCCGGCGACACGCTGGTTGAGCACAGCAGCTTTTCATTTTCCGACGGCGACACCATTTACACCACCACAACTGCGCTCACCCACTCGGCCCTGACTCAACTCGATTCCATCGAAACCCTGACCAACAAGTTCGGGGAACTCAATCCGCAATTACAAAGGCGCCTGGAAATGCGTTCCGAAAATTTGAAGAGATTCGGCTCTCGCTTTGTGCGCGAAATGGCGACACTCGATTTGGAGGAGATTCCGCTGAGTGAAGTCAGCAGCCTGTTAAAAAAAGAACTGGAGAACCAAAACATCAAGCTGGATTTCGATGCGGCTATTCTTGAGCACGACACCATCCAGTCGATGACCGAACATGCCGACAGCCTTGGACTTGTCGGCACCCGCTACCAAACCGATTTGTTTCCCCGGGCCATTTTCGACCGCAACACCAAGCTGTCCGTATTCTTCCCCAAGCAGGAGCGATACATCTACCGATCAGTTTCGTGGCTGCTGGTGGCCTCGCTTTTCTTCTCCATTTTTATCTTGCTGACCTTCACCCTGAGCATCTTTTTCATGCTGCGGCAAAAGAAGATATCAGAAATGAAGTCGGATTTCATCAACAACATGACCCACGAATTTAAAACACCCATTGCGACCATTTCTGTTGCCGCCGATTCCATCCGAAACGAAAAAGTGATCAGCCAACCCGAAAAGATTGGGTATTTTATCGACATGATCAAAAAAGAAAATGCCCGCATGAACCGGCAGGTTGAAGACATTCTAACCATCGCCCGGCTCGATAAAAAAGATTTCGAATTCAACTGGGAGCCACTCAATTTTCATCAGTTGATTGAAGGTGCCATCGAAGGCATTGCTTTGCAAGTGGAAAAGCGAGGTGGAAAAATTGAAATCAACTTACGGGCGGTCAACCCAACCGTCACCACCGACCGGGTTCACGGTGCCAATATTATTTATAACTTGCTGGACAATGCCAATAAATATTCGCCCGATGAGCCCGAAATAAAGGTGGAAACCTGGAACAACGCCAAAGGTCTGCTCATCCGGATTTCAGATGGCGGTATGGGTATGAGCAAATCGGTTCAGTCCCATATTTTTGAACGCTTCTACCGGCAAACAAGCGGCAACATTCATAATGTGAAAGGATTTGGCTTGGGGTTGAGCTATGTGAAAGCGGTGGTGGAAGCCAATCAGGGAGCCATTGCGGTTCAGAGTGAGCCAGGCAAGGGCAGCCAGTTCGAAGTGTTCCTGCCGTTTATGAGAGACAACTAAAAATCGGAAAACAATGGATAAAAAACATCACCTGTTTTTACTGGAAGATGACCTGAGCTTCGGGGCGGTCCTCAAATCGTACCTCGAGTTGAATGACTTTGAAGTAACTTGGGTGGACGACGGTAGCCGGGCACTGGAACGTTTCCGGAGCACGCCGTTCGACCTTTGCCTGCTCGATGTGATGCTTCCGCATGTTGACGGATTCACGGTCGGTGCGGAAATCCGGAAGATCGACAAACAGGTTCCGTTTATTTTCCTGACAGCCAAGAGTCTGAAAGAAGACGTGCTCCGCGGTTTCAGCATTGGCGCGGATGATTACATCACCAAACCGTTCGACACCGAAGTACTGATTTGCAAGATTAAAGCCATTTTAAACCGGAACGGGCAGATAAAGCAAGTCAGATCCGTGCAACACCAGCTGGGCAACTACCTGTTTGATGTGCCCCTTCGAAAGATTTCGATCGGCGAAAAACAACAAACGCTTTCACCTAAAGAAGCTGATTTGCTGGAAATGCTTTGCCTGAACAAAAATGAATTGTTGCCGCGCGAAACCGCCTTGTTAAAGATTTGGGGTGACGATGGCTATTTCACGGCCCGAAGCATGGATGTTTACATCACCAAGTTGCGCAAATACCTGGCTGATGATTCTTCTATTGAAATAAAAAACGTGCATGGCAGTGGTTTTCTGCTCAAAACCAACTAATCCGGCTGGTAGCCTGATTCGTTTAAAACCTGTAAATAGTCCTGGTTTTCCATCAGTTGTTTTAGTGTAACCTCCGGGTTCTTTTTCATGTACGACCGCACAATTTGCCAGCCTAGCCAGACGCCCACCCGCCCCGGCGATTCCGGTGTAAAACTTGACGTGTACGGCCCGTCATCCACATAACGCTTGATGTCCATTCGCTTGGTTGAAAACAACAAGTTATGCTCGGCCAGGTAGGCCCACATGGCGCCTTCGCTGGCCTTGCAAAATTCCAGCTGTTCATTGGTGTAGCCAATTTTCAGGCTGTCGTGCACCTGCGGCTGCATGGCATCAACAAAATAAAGCAGGCTTCCTTCGTAAATCATACTTTCAATCACTTTACTGGCTTGCGTGCTGATTGGGTACTCGGTCATCGCCCAAAAATAAAGGGCCTCGGGCACAATCTTTTGCGGGTGCATATTCCTGATTTTATAAGCCGGCAGCCCCAGCCGCGGATAGTAATCAAAATCGGCTCCCAGGTATTTATCCAGGCTGATCCCGATCAGCGAATCGGCCAACACCACCGACTCGTTTAACCCGCTGATGCAAGTATAAACCGCCGGCACAACTTTTCGCGGGAAATAAAAGCGGTAATGCTTGAAAGCTTCGGTAAAATCATGCTTCAACCCTGCCCGATCAATCCGCTGATCCGCCTCACGTTTCAGATTCACGATCATGGTGTCTGACAAAAAAGACGCCAGCTGGGGGTAAAAATCTTCATCGCCAGGCTCGCCAATGCCGATCATGTGCTGATTGAACAAATTGAAGAATGTGCCATACGCCTGCTGCAATTCCAACACTTTTTCCTCCAGATTATCGGCCGGTGCAAATAAATCATCTTCGTAATTTTTGAAGATCAAATCAAGCTCGACTTCCGAAACATCAATTTTCAACGGATTACGCTGACAGGAGAAAACAACCAATCCTACAAGCATTAAAACAGTTAAGCGAGTCATCATACAAAAGTCTGTCAAATTCAGAATCAAAATTAATTTCTAATCAAGAAAAACCCCGATATTCCGCAAAAATCGGGGTCAAGCTTATAACTTGTTAAACTAACAAATATTTTCCAAGCCCAAAATTTTTATTTGGGCACACTGCCAAGGGCTACTCTTTCCAAACCGAATCAAGAACTTCCCACAATTCAGCTCGCACATGACTCCTTGAGTTCATCGTTTCTGCAAACAGTTTGTCCATATCTTTTCCCGCATGGGCCTTATTGAAAGCTGCTTCGGTATCGGCTGCACCCAGTTTCGAAAAATCGGCAAAGTAATCAACCGTCACATAATCGTAAGGCATGTTGGTTCCGAATGGATATACGCCTTGCCACAACGACCAGCCGGCACGCGTTCCGGCATTAATCAGCTCTTGGTGCACTGGCTTCCAAACCGTCAGCTCATTGTCAACATACGCTCCGCCTTCGCCCGGTTTTACTTTCATGTAATTCACCTGAATGTATTTAAATTCTCCCGGGCCACCTTCCGGATACACAGCATCCACCCTGCGGATAAGATTCTGCCGGACAAGCTGCCTGCTCTCCATGGTTCTCTGGAAAAGTGCGTCCAAGTCTTTCCCCGGATGAACCTTCTCCACATCCACCGAAAAGGTATGTTCCAACTTGGCAGGGTCGTCAAAAAGAGCAACCGTCACATAGTTGTATTCATCGTCGGCCCCGGCGTAGCGAACGCCATACAAAACCCAGCCAACAATTTCGCCCTGGTTGATCCGTTCTTGGTGAATCGGTTTCCACACCGTTTTTTCAACATCCACATAGTTCGCTTCATTTCCCTGCTTGACTTTCATAAAGTCAATCACTCCATAGAGTGAGGGCTGGTCCTGAGCATTGCCCATCATTGGCAGTGCTCCAAAAACAAATACCATGGACAAGGCCAACAGCATTGCTTTTTGCATCATGTTACTTTTTGTCTTCATTTTTAAGTGTTTTTGAGTTAATCAATCAATTTGCTTACAAAAGTTACGACTTATTTAGATCAAATAAAAATAAAACATCGAACAACTTACTCTACACAAGCTACTTACGATAAATATTGGCGCTTGACAAAATGAAAACAGAATCGATTATGAAAACCGATTGCCTATTTCAAAAGAAAGTTGGAGATTTGCAGATACAAAAAAACCATCATCAACCGTTCATTTATTCAGAAAACGAAAACTCATGAAGCAAATACGAAACAAACTATGGCTATTGGGCTTTGTCATTTTATTAAGCCAACCGACCTTTTCGCAGCGAAAAACCCGTTTATCCTTTACCGGAAGTCCCTCGGTTAACTGGCTTTCGTCCGACAGTCAAGGCGTTGAATCAGGAAAAGCGGCCATCGGGTTCGACTACGGAATCAATGCCGATTTCTTTTTTGATGAAGAACAGCGATATGCCTTTGCTACCGGACTTTTAATCAACAACGTCAGAGGAAACCTTCGCTATTACGATGATGCAGGTGCCATTCGTTTTGCAGGCGAAACCTTTGACTCGGGCACCCAATTCCGATATCGCTTAAAGTACGTTGAAGTGCCACTGGCCATCAAGTTGCAAACCAGCCAATTCAGGCGATGGACCTACTGGGGGCAATTCGGGTTTTCATCATTTGTCAACATACAAGCCAAAGGCGACAGCGGCAATGGATTCCTCGACAAACACAACATCCACGACGAGGTTGGCTTGTTTAACCTGGCACTAAATATCGGTGGTGGCTCCAGCTTCGATTTGGGTGCAAACAATGCCGTTACTGTTGGCCTCATCTACAAAAACGGCTTTCTGGATGTCACCTCAAATGAGCAATTTGATGATAAGACGACCTTAAATTCGGTGGTCCTGAAGATCGGGCTCATTTTCTAATCCAACTAACAGGCCGCAAACTTAGGCAGAAAGTAATCTCACATTCAGCAAAACAGGCGGCGGTTTTTACCCTATTTCAACTATTTTTGCTCATCAACAATTCGCCATGTCAGCTACTGTTGAATGCAGGACTGCAATGCGATCAGCAGAAACAGGCTGGAGAACTTAAAACAGATTGACCATGAAAATTGCACTGGCGCAACTCAATTACCACATTGCCAACTTCGAAGGAAACGCCAATAAAATGATCGACGCGATCCGAAAAGCCGAGCAACAGCAGGCCGATTTGGTTGTTTTCTCGGAGCTGGCAGTCACCGGCTATTACCCGCACGACCTGCTTGAACGGAAAGAGTTTATTGAAAAGGCAGAACAAACGGTCCTGAAAATAGCAAAGGAATGCACCCAGGTCGCTGCCTTGGTGGGCGCGCCAAGCATTAATCAAAGTCCGAGAGGCAAAAAATTGTTCAACTCGGCCTACCTGCTAAAAGATGGCCAGGTTGAAACGGTGCGCCACAAATCGTTGCTGCCAACCTATGATATTTTTGACGAATACCGGCATTTCGAACCCAACCGGCAATTCGACATCGTCCATTTCAACGGAAAAAAACTGGCCATTACCATTTGTGAGGATTTGTGGGATGAGCAACCCACGCAAAATGAATTTGGCAAAGACAAATTGTACACCCGCTCGCCCCTGGAAGAGCTGAGTAAACTGAAGCCCGACCTGGTGATCAACCTTTCGGCATCGCCTTTTTCGTATAACCAGGAAAACTGGAGAAAAGATATTTTGGTGAAAAAGGCCATCAAGTACCAGCTTCCAATTGTTTACGTCAACCAGGTTGGTGCACAAACCGAAATTGTGTTCGATGGCGGTTCATTTTTTCTGAAAGCGGATGGAAGCATTCCAGTTGAACTGGCTTATTTCGAAGAAGATTTTCAGGTGGTTGACACCGAAAACCCGCAGCCTAAGCATCAGAACCACCCGGATTACATCGCCAAAATTCACCAGGCGCTGATTTTAGGCATCCGCGACTATTTCCAAAAAATGGGATTCACCGATGCCATTTTAGGACTTTCGGGTGGTATCGACTCCGCACTGGTGTGCGCCCTCGCGGTTGAAGCTTTGGGGAAAGATCATGTACGCGGAATTTTGATGCCCTCGAAATATTCTTCCGGCCACAGTGTGGACGATGCTGTAAAACTGGCTGAGAAGCTCGGCATCCGCCACGACACCATCGCCATTCAAAGCATGGTCGACGACTTTGAAACGCAGCTGGCTCCCTTGTTCAACAAGCTTCCTCCGGGTGTTGCCGAAGAAAACATACAAGCACGCACCCGGGGCATTCTGGTGATGGCTTTATCGAACAAGTTTGGAAACATCCTGCTTAATACCACCAACAAAAGCGAGTGTGCCGTGGGATACGGAACCTTGTACGGCGATATGAACGGCGGCCTGTCTGTGTTGGGCGATGTGTATAAAACCGACGTTTACAAGTTGTCTCACTACATCAACCGCAACGAAGAAATCATTCCACACAACAGCATCGTCAAACCGCCGTCGGCCGAACTTCGGCCCGACCAAAAAGACACAGACTCGCTACCCGACTACGACGTTTTGGATACCATTCTTTTCAACTACATTGAACTGAACATGTCACCGGAAGAAATCATCAAACAGGGCTTCGATTCGGAAACCGTATTGAAAGTGACCCAAATGGTCAATCAAAACGAATATAAACGATTTCAGTCCCCTCCCATTTTAAGGGTTAGCTCAAAAGCTTTTGGGTTTGGCAGAAAGATGCCCCTGGTGGCACGCTATCATTAATCAAAAAAAACCAATATTCCGAGTGAAGACCCATGAATCACAAGGGTATCATGCAGAGGATGTTGATCCAAAATATGTTCGGAAAACGTTTTTTATTTGTTAAAATTGGCTAACTTTGATGCTGTATAACATATAAAGTTGGAATATATGCTGAGTCACGAAATGGGGATTAAAGAAATGCTGGGAAATCCAAAATCGGTTTTCAGTTTGCTGACTCCCGAGGAAAAGGCACAACTACTCAAACACATAACCCTCACCAGTTTTAAGAAAAACGAATTTATTTATAAAGAAGGTGATAAGCCCACCGGATTCTCATTTTTAATTGAAGGAAAGGTCAAGATTTTTAAGGAAGGCGTTGGCGGCCGCGAACAAATTATCCGAATGACCAAACCCTTAGGCTACATTGGCTACCGGGCGCTTTTGGCCGAAGAAATCCATATTGCCTCCGCTATGGCACTGGAAGATTCACTGGCTTGTCATGTTGATCCGGACTTCTTTTTCAACCGGATGCTGAAAAATTCGGATGTGACGGCAAAAATCTTACGAAAACTGGCCCGCGAACTGGGGTTCTCCAACTCACGAACGGTTACGCTCACCCAGAAACACATTCGCGGACGACTGGCCGAATCGCTGCTGCTGCTGAAAGAAAAGTATGGCTACGAAAACGATGGCGCCACGCTTAAAGCATTCCTATCGCGCGAAGACATTGCCAACCTGTCGAACATGACCACATCCAATGCCATTCGCACCCTTTCAACCTTTGCCGGAGAAAAAGTCATTGCCATTGATGGTCGCAAAATCCGGATTCTGGATGCCAACAAACTGGATCGAATCAGTAAGCTGGGCTAAGTCGTTCTACTCCTGCGAATACACACGCTTAACGCGCTGCGAAATGCCCGTGAGAATTTCATAGGGTATGGTATTGGCCCGTTCAGCCAGCTCCTTCAGGTGAATGTGTTCTCCCATCAGCTCGACCAAATCGCCTTCTTTGACATCCACATCCGTCACATCAATCATGGTCATATCCATACAAACATTGCCAATTACGGGAACACATGCCCCGTTCACCCACATGTTGGCTCCGCCATTGCTGAACCGACGGTCGTAGCCATCAGCGTAACCCACCGGAACGACGGCAATTTTCTTCTGCTCATTGGCCCGCCCCATGCGTCCATAACCAACGGTCTCGGTTTTCCCAATCATTTTTACCTGCGAAATGGTGCTGGTCCAATGCGTAATGGGCCGAACGCCAAGCTTGGTGACAGCCACTCCGTAAAGGCCAATGCCCAAACGCACCATGTCGAGTTGAAATTCAGGGAAGCGCTCGATCCCGGCGGAATTTAGCAGATGCCGGATGACCTTGTGTTTTTGTCTGGAGGTGACCACCTCAGCCAGCTTGACAAACCGCTCGTACTGCTTCCAGGTAAAGGCGTCGTGCAAGGGCTCGTCGGTACCGGCCAGGTGAGAAAACACAGACTGCACCCGAAGAATTTCTTCTGCCTGAATTTGTTCTGCCACCTGCTGCAGCTCATCCACATCAGAAAACCCCAGCCGGTTCATGCCGGTTTCCAGCTTGATGTGCACCGGATACTGAACCACGGCGGCGCTGCGTGCGGCCAGGTTGAATTGATGAAATACCGTGCGCGAATAAATATTGGGTTCCAGCCGGTATTCAATCATCGCATCAAAACTGTGCTCCTCAGGATTCATCACTACAATCGGGCTTTCGATGCCCGCTTGCCGCAACTCAATGCCCTCATCGGCAACAGCCACAGCCAGGTAATCCACTTTCTGAAACTCCAAAGCGCGGGCAATTTCCGTGGTTCCACTTCCGTAGGAAAAAGCCTTGACCATGACCATGATTTTGGTTTCTGGTTTCACAATCGCCTTAAAAGCATTCAGATTATCAACCAAAATGTTCAGGTTGATTTCGAGCTGGGTTTGATGGTATTTCTTCTGAAGTACCGATGCGACTTCTTCAAACCGAAACTCGCGCGCCCCTTTTATGAGGATCACTTCGTTTCGAAATTTCCCGGTCTGAAAATCCTGAATGAAATCGTGGGTGGTTTCAAAAAACTGCGCAGGCAACTGAAACACCGCCCGGTGTGCGCCAATCGCTTTTCCAACGCCAATCATCCGATGTACCTTATTCAACTGCAACAAACGGTTCACCTCGGTGTACAACCGGTGGGGCGCAAAGCCAGACTGTTTGATATCGGACAAAATCACCGTCTTGGATTGCCCGGTGGAACTGGTTTGCTGATTTAAAAACTGGAGGGCGATTTCGAGGGAATTGATATCGGAATTGTAAAAATCGTTAATCAAGGTACAGCCGCTCACGCCCTGCTTCAGCTCCAAACGCATGGCCACCGACTGCAAGCCGGCAAACAACTCAAGCACCGAATGATTGATCCAATTGTTGGCGCAAATTAAAGCCAGACAATGGCACGCATTTTCAATGGATGCTTCGTCGGAAAAGGGAATCTCAACTTCATAAACCGCTTCTTCCCACTTCAACCGAATTTTTGTTGACTGCCCGTCACGCTGCAAGGCAAAAGCCAGATCGGCCGCCAAGCCCGTGGTTGACCAGCTTACGATCCGGGTTGAGCTGTGTTCGAATTTACGCAACGCCAGCTGATAAACCAGATCCTGATCGCGCCGGCAAACCAGCAGTCGGGCACCTTCAAAAAGCCGGAGCTTCTCTTCCACCTTCTCGGCCATCGAGCGGAAATTCTCCTGGTGCGCATCGCCAATATTCGTAAATAAGCCAATCTCCGGTCGGATGATCGTTGCCAGCCGGACCATTTCTCCGGGTTTGGAAATACCTGCCTCCACAATTCCAAGATCCATTGCTCCCGCCATGTTCCACACCGAGAGCGGAACACCCACCTGCGAGTTGTAACTTTTCGGACTGCGGACAATGCGCAGCTGGTGTTGCAGCAAATCGAACAACCACTCTTTCACCATCGTCTTTCCGTTGCTTCCGGTGATGGCAACCAGCGGAAACTGAAATTCGTCGCGAACCGATGCAGCCAATTGCTGTAAGGCTTTCAAGCTATCTTTCACAAAAATGAAACTGGCCTCTTTCAGCGCCTCAAAATCGTCCGGAAGCTCAGAAACCACGAAACTGCGCACGCCTTGCTGGTACAACTCATGGATAAATTGATGCCCATTGTGGCGCTCGCCAACCAAGGCAAAAAATAAGCTGCCCTCCGGATCCACCAAGGTACGACTGTCAATCGACAAGTACGAAATCAAGCGGTCTCCGTTTCCGGCATTCCCTTTCAGGTCGCCTTCAACAGCGGATGCAATTGTATGGATTGAAATTGGGTTCATTGATTTTTTACTTGATTATAACAGACCCGGCAAAGGGGTTCATACTCGCTTTTCTCGCCCAGCAGCACCTGCTTTTCGTTCGACACCAGCCGATGCGAAAACTGCGCCACACTTCCACAGCCCACACAAATGGCATGAACCTTAGACACATAGTTGGCAATAGCCATCAGCTCTGGCATGGGCCCAAAGGGCTTGCCTTTAAAATCCATATCCAAACCGGCCACAATCACCCGAATGCCCATGTCGGCCAGCTTTTGACAAACATCCACCAGCCCTTTGTCAAAAAACTGGGCTTCGTCAATGGCGACCACATCCACATTGCCAGCCAGCAATAAAATATTCGCTGAATTTTCTACTGGTGTACTCGGAATTGAATTTTCATCGTGCGAAACCACTTCCTCCAGCGAATAGCGTGTATCGACCACCGGCTTGAAAATCTCCACCTTCTGGCGGGCAAACTTCGCCCGCCGCAAACGCCGGATCAATTCTTCTGTTTTCCCCGAAAACATAGACCCTGCAATAACTTCAATGGTGCCACCGTTTTTATGGTGACTGACATCCCTTTCAAGAAACATTGATCGTGATTCAATTTGGATTTACTACTTTTACAAAAGTAACGAAAATGTCGGGTTAGGGTCACGAACCGAATTGTTATTTTCAAGCCTCCAGAAGCACCGCAGCATAGCAATTTGAGCAAGACCAGTACCCTTCGGCAAGATTTTAAATCGCTTTAAAATGATGATGGAAAAACATAAATTGATCCAGTTGATCTTAAAAGATCTGGAAGAACTAAACGAGATTGCCAACGGATTGAGGCGCTCTGATCAACTTTCGCGTTTTGAGCTGGACATCGCCTTAAGCAAATCAAAGCTGGTCTTTCAGGAATTTGAATACCTGAAAGAGCTGCATGACTGGAACGCTGAAAAGGACAGCCCCAGGCCGGCGTCAACAGCCACTTCGGTGCCAAGCCAACCCGAGCCAAAAATTGAATCGGTGCGGGAGAAGTTAACCGCGACAGAAGCAGAACCGACGCAAGACGTGAATGAACCCGAAGAGCGGGAGCTTCCGAAAGCAAAACCACAGGCCAATACCGTTCCGGAACCGGAAATGCAGGAATTAGTGCCAGCAGCCCCTTCTGAATTGGAAAAAACTGAGCACCGCAAAACGGAGCCCGAAGCAGAACAGGCGCCGGCAGCAGTGGAGAAAACTTCAGAAACTGAAGCGGAAGAAGAAACCGAAAACATCAAAAAAACCGTGGGCGAAAATTTCGTCAAAGGAAAATCGCTCAACGATTTGATGCTGGGCAATAAAACACTCGATAAAAAGCTGGCCAGCTCGCCAATCACCAAACTGGAAACGGCCATTGGACTGAACGACCGTTTTCAGTACACCCGCGAACTGTTCGATAACCAACCCGACTTGTTCCGGAAAACAGTTCAGGAAATTGATCAGGCAAACAGTCTGGATGAGGCCGTCAGTTATTTGAACGCCAATTTCAAATGGAAAAAAACCGAGACCAGCATACAGTTTGCACAACTGGTTAAACGTCGATTTACCAATTAGCATGGGAAAACTCTATATCGTACCCACACCAATCGGCAATCTGGATGACATGACCCTGCGGGCCATCAAAGTACTCCAGACCGTGGATCTGATTTTGGCCGAAGATACGCGAACCTCGTCCAAATTGCTCCATCATTTTGAAATCCAGAAAAAGGTGTTTTCGCACCACAAATTTAACGAGCACAAAACGGTTGAGCACCTGGCGCAGCGCATGGCTGGTGGTGAAACCATTGCGCTGATTTCGGATGCGGGCACACCGGCCATCAGCGACCCGGGCTACTTGCTCGTCCGGGCTTGCATCGATGCTGATGTGGAAGTGGAATGCCTGCCCGGCGCTACCGCACTCATTCCTGCGCTGGTCAACTCGGGCCTACCAAACGACCGCTTCTGCTTTGAAGGTTTTTTGCCACCAAAGAAAGGCCGCCAAAAAAAACTGTTACAGCTCGCCGAAGAAGAGCGCACGATGGTTTTTTACGAATCGCCCTACAAGCTGATCAAAAGTCTGGAGCAGTTTGCCGAATTTTTTGGTCCCGACCGGCAAGCGTCTGTTTCGCGCGAACTGACCAAGATTTACGAAGAAACTCAACGGGGAACTGTGACCGAATTGGCCACTTATTTTAAATCGAAACCTGTAAAAGGCGAAATCGTGATTGTGGTGGCCGGCAAAAAAGAAAAGGCCATCGCAAACCGTTCGGAAGAAAGACATGAGCACGACGACTAACGAAAACGCGGACAGAAAGCAAATAGTCTTGTCACATGAAAAAATACGAACAACTTTTCTTTGATCTCGACCACACTTTGTGGGATTTTGAAACCAACTCGCGGCTGGCGATGCTGGAAACTGTAGCCGAGCTGAAACTCACCGACCTAATTGCTGATTTCGACACATTTTTCGACTACTACGAAGCCATCAATACCAAACTTTGGGAAGCCTACCGCAATCAGGAAATCCGAAAACCAGAACTGGTTCGCAAACGCTTTGAAGAAACGCTACGGCATTTTGACATCGACGGGGTCGATCCTTTGGCGATGAATGAACTGTACCTGAAGCTCATGCCTTTACAAACACAACTTTATCCCGACGTGATTGAAACGCTGGACTACCTGAAGCAAAAGCGCTACCCGATGCATATTATTACAAACGGCTTTACAGAGGTCCAGCACCGCAAGATTGAGTCGAGCGGATTGCGCCCCTATTTCGATCGGATTTTTATTTCCGAAGAGATTCAGGCTCCAAAGCCCGATAAGCGGATTTTCCAGCACGCATTAAAGTGTTGTAACTCAAAAAAAAGCAAAAGCATCATGATCGGCGACTCCTGGGATTCGGACATCCTTGGAGCAAAAGGCATGGGCATAAGTCAGGTGTTCGTTTTAAAAAACAACAATATCCAGGCTACACCCCCAAAAAAAGAATGGGGCAAGTTCAAAAAATACTATTTTGAAAAAATAAACCCCGCAAGTACCACTTACTTTATTGAAAAAATTGCCCTCCTGACGAAATTATTCTAATTTAGAATCACTACACGCAAGGCCGGAGAAAACACCGGATGAAAAAGCATAACCTTCTGACAAAAAGACAAATATCTATATTTATCCATATATACCACAATTGCGGCAAAAACACGGAATGTGACTTTTGTCATGTAAAATCAATTAAGAATAACGGCCTCGATTTTTTTGACAGTTATATATTTTTAAATTTGCATTCGTTAATGTTCTTTAACATTTCGACACAAAAAGTTTTAAATTAAAATTAAAGGTGTCAAAAAACGATTTAAAAAAGTCGATAAAATAACATTTGTTTGGGGGAATAAAAGTTATTGAATGAAGTGTTTTGAACAAGGGGGTATCACATTTTGATCCTTATTTTTTTGAATTGATTGGTTCAATCAGCCTGAAGGTTCTCTTTATTGAACTTTCCGGCTCCGTGTTCTTACTAGTCGCATACAACAGCGTATATAGGATTAGCGAGAACTAAAAGAAGGCAAGTTAGGGCTTTGCACTGATAAAATGAGATATGTCAATTTCAGTGTGATTTTTCGAACAAAGCTTTTGTAATTTCATTTTTTTTATATTTTTGTAATCTGTTAATATTTTTTAACATCTTTGTAGATTGAAATTGAAGGTTTCAAATTAACATTTCGACTTGGGTTTTTTGTTTGGGGGAACAAAAGCTCAATGTTCATTCCAGGGAGAATAAAACATACGAAAATTTACTGTCCTTATTAATATAAGTAAAGAATTGATGCTGTTTAATTATTAAAATTATCTCTATGAAAAAAATCGCATTATTGCTTGCAATTTTTGCAATTGGTTTGCAGTCGGTTTTCGCGCAAACCAAGGAAATTACAGGTACAGTCACTTCCGCGGAAGATGGTCTATCCATCCCCGGCGTTTCTGTATCAGTTAAGGGTACCACCCTGGGTACAATTACCGATCTTGACGGACAATACATCTTGAAAGTTCCTCAGGATGCAGCCACTCTGGTGTTCTCCTTTGTGGGCATGCAAACCCAGGAAGTGCCCGTCGTTGGAACTTCCATCAATGTGGTGATGGAAGCTGATGTCGTTGGTATCAACGAAGTAGTTGTTACGGCTATGGGGATCAAGCGTTCAGAAAAGACACTGGGCTATGCTGCAACAACTGTAGCCAGTGAAGAATTGATGAAAGATCGTAGCACAAATGTAGCAAACTCTCTATCTGGGAAGGTTGCTGGCGTGCAAATTCAATCTACGTCTTCTGATCCAGGTTCAGCAACATCAATGACTATTCGAGGTTTTGGTTCCATTAACGGAAGTAATCAACCTCTCTATGTTGTTGATGGCGTACCGTTGCAGAATAGTTCACTAAATCTGGATGATCCTGCAATTGACAAATCGGGTAACGCCCTCACAACAAGCGGTCTGTCGAATATATCATCAAACGATATCGAGTCAATGACGATCCTTAAAGGTGCAGCTGCAACAGCCCTATACGGAAGCCGCGCTTCTAATGGCGTTGTCGTGATTACAACCAAGCAAGGAAGCAAGGGTAAAGGTAAAAACTTCACGATTCAGTACAACGGAGGGCTGCAACTACGTCAAATTTCACTATTGCCCGAATTCCAGAATGAATTTGGACAAGGATGGGATGGAACGCAAACCTATATTGAAAATGGTTCATGGGGACCACGTTTAGATGGTTCAACACAAGTGTATGGGCCCATCTGGAACAACCAACAGCTGATTCACGAGTATTCTGCTCGCAAAAATAATGTAAAAGACTTCTTTGAAATTGGGGTTTCTACAAACCAGAATATTTCACTGAGTGGAGTTTCAGAAGATGATAAAGTAAGCTATTATGTTTCTTTCTCAAATTCTGACGACGATGGTATTATGCCTACCAATGCGGACTCTTATAAACGGAACACCTTAGCATTCCGTTCAGCTTATCAGGGTAATGATTGGTTCAAAATCTCATCTTCTATCAACTTTGCTAAGTCAGAAACTGATATGACAAGTTCCTACCAAGGAACATCGGTAATTGATGGAGTTTACGAAATGCCAAGAGATATATCTATTCTTGACATGCAAGATCTTAGCAGCCCGTTTAACACCCCCGAGGCCTATTTCACGCCATACGGTATTACCAATCCTTACTGGTCGTTGAAAAACAATTATAACCACTTAGAGTCAAAACAATTTTA
The DNA here is from genome assembly GCF_001270965.1 of Sunxiuqinia dokdonensis. Lineage (GTDB taxonomy): Bacteria > Bacteroidota > Bacteroidia > Bacteroidales > Prolixibacteraceae > Sunxiuqinia > Sunxiuqinia dokdonensis. The sequence continues at coordinate 38,116 of NZ_LGIA01000023.1, forward strand.
TGGAAAATTGCAGGCAGATATCATGCCGATGGAAGGACTGACGTTGACTTATCGTTTTGGATTTGATTATACTGATTATGATTTTAAGATGGGAATTCCGCAAATTCGCCTGGACGATGCTTTAATCAACGAAGATTACGGTTATGCGCCTAGCAACATGAATCAAGACGGTAACGTATATGCACGCTACAGAAGAGCATATGAGATCAACCATGACTTCCTTGGGAGCTATGATACCAGCTTTGGCGATTTCACCCTGACAGGGATCGTTGGTGCAAACATCAATGAAAGATATTCAACCGTGATGGTCGGTCAAACTGATGTTCTTACATTCGAAACCGGATTCTGGGATTTGAGTAATGGTGCTACCCGATCGGTACTTTCAGAAGCACAATCAAAGCGTCGCTTGATCGGCCTGTTTGGGGATGCAACATTTGGCTATAAGGAAATGCTTTTCTTAAACATGACAGCTCGTAATGATTGGTCTTCGACTTTACCTATTGGTAATAATAGTTATTTTTACCCCGGAACTACATTAAGCTGGATTTTTTCAGAATTAATGTCAGACAACAAGGTGCTTTCTTTCGGTAAGTTACGAGTTGCTTATGGGCAAACGGGTAATGATGCAGACCCGTATTTTACAAGTAACAGATTTATCCAGGCTTATGCTAACGGGTATTACGGAAGTGATATTGCCGCATTCCCGATGAATAGTACGAACTCCTTCATTTCCTCAAATAGGGCTGGAGCCACTGCACTTAAACCCGAAATGACTTCTGAGTCAGAGGCTGGATTAAACCTGCAATTCTTAAATGGACGAATTGGTATTGATGCAGCCTTTTATAACCGAAAAACAAAGGATCAGATTTTCACCTTACCGGTTGATCCATCAACGGGCTACAGCTTTACGGTTACCAACTTCGGTGAGGTTCAAAACAAAGGAGTTGAATTGTTATTGAGCACCACTCCCGTAAAAACCAAAAATTTCCGTTGGGATTTAGATGTAAACTTTGCAATCAACCGTAACAAAGTCCTCTCAATGCCTGAAAGCTTAGACGGAGGAAAAGTGAATATCTACAGTTTTTCTGCAGGTAATGATGCCGTATATATGTATGCGGAAGAAGGACAAGCAATGGGTACGTTCTATACCTACTTGCCACAATACGTAACGGACGAGAGCAGCGAGTATTATGGATATCAAATCGTTGATGAAGCTGGGCAACCTGTATTGGGAACAGACGTAGAAGATACCGGCTTAGATATGAACCATGATTGGACTGGCGGTCTTTCGACTACCTTATCGGCCTACGGTGTATCGCTAAGTGCAACACTTGACGTACGCTACGGTGGATCAATGTTTTCACGCACCAAGAACTTAATGCAGTTTACCGGCAATAGTGTGGTCACAACCTACAATGACAGAAATCCATTTGTGATTCCAAACTCAGTTCTGGTGACTGATGATGGAAGTTATTTAGAAAATACAGTTCAAATCAAAACAACCGATGATAGTTTCCAGAAATACTTCGACACCTATGGATATGGAAACGGAGGGCTTGCCTACATGGTAGATCGTACATTTGCTAAGTTACGCAACGTCACACTTTCGTATAGCTTACCAAAAAAGTGGACTAATGATTTATCATTAAGTGACGTTTCGCTTTCTGCTTTTGTGAACAATGCTTTTGTTTGGACCGCTGAGGACAATCATTTCATCGATCCTGAATCGAGCACTACAGGTACGGACCTGGAAGGATCTTTCGGAGAAATGTATGTGAACCCAGCTACCCGCATTTTTGGTTTCAACCTTAGTATAACATATTAAAACTCCAAAATATATGAAAAAGATAATATTTTTATTCGTAATACTTATACTGGGTATGACCTCTTGTGAAGAATACCTGGATATAAATCAAGATCCAAACTCCCCTTCGGAAAATAACGTGACCGCAGGTATGATCTTCCCGGGAGCGGAAATGAACGTAGCTGCAAGTTACGGGAACTTTCTACGTATTGTTGGTGGGTACTATTCTCAACATTACTCGCAGAATTTTGGTACCAGTAACTATGTCGATTATTCACGGTTTATCATGTCTGCTACCCGTTCGAGTAGCACGTATACGCAACTGTATCAACGTGCACTTAAAAACCTTGAAACAATTCGCGAACAATCGACCGAATCTGAAGAATGGGGAACATTTTTAGCGGCTACAACATTGAGAGTCTTTACTTATCAAGTCTTAGTGGATGCTTATGGAGAGGTTCCCTACACTGAAGCGCTCGACCCAACGAACCTGTCACCTGCCTATGATGATGGCATGACTATTTATCAAGGTATTTTAGGAGAGCTGGATGACGCACTATCTAAAGCAACAGCTTCAAGTGTTGTTAAAACAAACTTCTTGTTTGGAACATCGACTGCCGAAGAATGGATACAATTTGCAAATGCACTGAAATTAAGGATTTTAATGAGAATGAGCAATGTCCAGAATGTACAGTCTGAAATCGCAGCACTAATTCAGGAAGACAACTTCCCAACGGAAGATATTTCCTGGGATGATATTTGGACAGATGAAACTGGTAAAGCCAGCCCCTATTATCAAGAAGAGTATGCGACATATTTTGGATCTAATCAGGTGAATGTGACAGCGAATATCGCGTACATGCAAACCATGCTTGACAGCAATGATCCTCGCGTACCTGCGTTCTTTGAAACTAATGAAAGTGGAGACTATAAAGGAGGTGTTTCCGGTACTAACTTTAGTACTTCCGCCCAATACAAATCTCCGTATTTCTGTCGTCCTGTATTTGCGTATGACATGCCTGTCAATCTCATTACAGTAACTGAGACTGAATTTTTCCTGGCAGAGTATTATGCTCGCTATGGGTCAGCCACTGATGCAGAAGCACACTATAAAGCTGCTATTGAAGCATCATTCAGTGCTGCGGGGGTTAGTGGTGCTGAAGACATTTACACCAGCTATTATCCGTATGACAATGATAATTATGCTGAAGTAATTGGCATTCAAAAATGGATCGCTTTAGGTGGTACGAATAACTTTGAAGCTTGGTGTGAAATGCGTCGTTTAGGATATCCTGAATTTGGAGATGTGACTGGAGCTGATATTTACGATCGGGCAAATGATGTATTCTCTCCCGAATTGTATGTTGCAGGTACATTATACACGCCCATTGATTATAATACGGAATTGGGAGCTGACAAGATTTTGCAACGCTTCCCCTATGCTGAAAGTTCGACAAGCCGTAACAGTAATGCTCCTTCTAATAAAGGAGTTGCTACACCGGTATTCTGGGCTGAATAAAATAATAAATGTTTAAACTTAGAATATGATGAAAAATAAAATATTATATCTATTGGTCTTACTACTTGCAATTGTAGGTTTGTCAAGTTGTGAGGATGAAACCACCAAAGGCTTTACCGACATAACATATTATCCTACTCTTGAAGTACTAGGTGAGCCTGAAATCTTAGTACCGATCGGTTCTACATATGAAGACCCCGGTGTAGCTGCAGAACTGGATGGTGAAGATGTTACCGATCAAGTTGAAGTAACCTCCAATGTCGACACAAGTACTGGTGGTGTTTATTCAGTTAGTTATGAAATTGTAAATGCAGAAGGATTTTCAGTAACAGGGTCCAGAACTGTTTATGTCTTTGATCCAACGCCTTCAATTATCTCAACAGGAATTCATACTACCGCCGAGGGAACAAAAAGATTCTGGTTCTCAAGTGAGGCCGTAGTAAATTTTAGTGGTTATGACATTCTAATTCTTCAAGTTGAACCCGGAGTGTTTTATATCTCTGACTTTATGGGTGGTTACTATGATCAACGCGTTGGATACGGCCCTGGCTATGCCATGAACGGTTACTTCGAACTAAATGATGATAATACAATCACTCCTATTTCTAGTATTGTTCCTGCCTGGGGCGATTCGATGGATGCGATGACTTCCAGTTCAGTTAACCCCTCAACTGGCCAAATCACCTATGTAATGGAATACGCTGGTTTAATGGAATTTACGATTATTATTAATTAACAAAAAGACGATACGAATATGAAGAATCTATTTTTATATACTGTTCTGCTTATTTCCGGACTGTTCTTTGTCACTTCATGTGAAAAAGAAGAAATAGGCGGTACCGCAACAGAATCAATGGCTGGTGAGTGGTATGTTACTGGTGTAGCGGTAGATGCAGATGGCAACATCGTCTATAGCGATGACGATCTCTTCGGACTTGGTCATTTTCACCTAGACACCTATAATACATCCGCGAATAACACAACTGAAATGTGGATTGACGATAATGAGAATTTCTGGGACTTTAAGGCAAAAATAAGTGTCGATCTCAATACCATGACATTTCAAGCCAGCGAAGCTCAAAACGAATACTATGACATGCAAGTGACGGTATCAGATGGAAAAATTATTCTCGGTGCAGCAACCACTCCAAGTGGAATGCCTGCCGACAGTATTGTTTTTCTTGTGAATTTTAGCGACGACACTTATCCAGAAGACTTTGGATTTGATTCATATCGAATTGCTGGATTCCGTTATACCGGACTTACGGGCGATGAATAAGAGGAACGTAATACTATGCCAGAATTATCATACAATTTTTGATAGGGTATTTGGGGCATATTAAATCTATTGAACCGGAGTCAGGCACTTCTTTCTCCTTCAATTTCAAAGAAAAGTTCTCAGTAACTGCCGCTCCGGTTCTTTTACCAACCTTATTAAAAAGGAAGCTCCATCACGAGCTTCCTTTTTTTGTGCCTTTTCCTTTGTTTTACCCCTTCCGAACGGGTGATGACCCCTTGGTGAAGGGGAGATGACCCCTTAGGCAAGGGATGGTTACCCCTTAGACAAGGGGTGATAGCCCCTTATGCAAGGGGTTGTTGCCCCTTATACAAGGGATGATTACCCCCTATGGAAGGGGTGATTGCCCCTTATGCATGGGGTGATTGCCCCTTAAGTAAGGGGTAAAGCCGTCTTGTTTTCAAAGCATGAGAAAGGCCCTGCAGCACTTGTCTGCGGGGCCTTTCATCATCACCCGATTTGGTTTGTCAGCTAGGTTCTTGGTTTTCCAGGGAACTGGGCCGACAGGTCTTCGTAAACGGCTTTGGCGCCATTCACATTCTGCCGGGCCAGTAAGCGGATATTGCGGTAATAAGCAATACAACTGCCATAAACATCAGACCCCAGTAATAAAAGGGTATCATTCAGCATATCCATGATCGCTTCGCCACGAGCGGCACGAGGTTGCAGCACCTGACGTGCTTCAAAGTCAGCCACCGTCTCGTCGTAATCAAGAAATGGTGGTGTCAGGCTGGGTTGGGTGTTCATGTAGTTGAGCACCTTACGCGACCAGTTTTCACTTTTGTTCCCCAGCCGGCCATACGCTTGCCTCTGTTCGGGTGTCAAACTAATACATTTACTCTTTAAGATCGCCTCAATTGCATCGAAATGTCCGTCGAGCGCTACTTTTTCTTCATCCGTGAATTGCACGGAAATTAAATTATCTAATGCCATAAGTACAAAAATTTAATTAGTGAATAAAAGTCTTTGCAACTTAGCGATCGGATCGCGGGTGAACGATTTGACAGGAAAGTAACAAAGGCTAGATTGATTTTTGATTAATAATCAATAAAGCTAAAGCATTATCAATATAAATAAAATCATCTTTTTTATGTTCTTCAGCAGATTATGGCCTATTGGAGCAGAGATCGGGAATCGTGACGATACCCAGTGGCTTGTTTATACCTTATCGATCCGGGGCCTTTGAGTCATCCGATCAACAGGCAACCCGGTAGTTTCTTATGCCGCCACAAAAAACGAAACCGCTGCCCCCCAGGACAGCGGTTATGATTCGCAAAAACTCAAAATCCTACTGACTCTGAGATCTCTTGATTTCCCGTTTTATGCGAAACGGAGAAAAGAACCACTGCCTGCAATCGGCAGCGGTTGCTCATGGTTTTGTGGCTTAGATTACAATCGTTGGAAATTTCTCAACGCGCATCCTCAGCTTTTCAAGCCAGCTGCACCTGCCCCACCCCAACCCTCCCTGAAAATCAGGGAGGGAAAGGGGCGACAAAGTCGCGTCAGGGAGGGTCAGAACTTGTCAATGAACACGGATAACGGTTGCAATACCGTGCGATGCTTAGTAACCCGGGTTTTGGGTTAAGTTTTCGTTGACGTCAATGGCAGAGGTAGGCAAGGCATAAATGGTTTTTGACGCGTCAGTAACCGGCTTTTCCTGGTAGGCACCGGTAAATTTGCCAAACCGGATCAGGTCTTGCCGGCGCAGGCCTTCCCAATACAATTCGTAGCCTCTTTCATTCAGCACATCATCCAGGGTCAGCGTCGTCAGCGCAGGAAGCGTTTTCCCCTCGGCACTGCGCTTGGAGCGGAGATAGTTGATATCGTCGAGCGCACCATCTTCATCGCCACTGCGCAACTTCGCTTCGGCACGTATCAGGTAAATATCTGAGATTCGCATAATCGGCACATCGTTCGAAGACGAGAACTGATCCTGAATGTTTGGATCCGGGGCAAATTTAACCACGCGAACTCCCGCATTTTCAGGCGAACTCTCCAAATCCAAATCCGGCACAAAGATTAACGGATCGCCATTCCTGGTGGTAAGCGCCTCGCCATCAATACCATATTGCTGGCCGACCAGAAAACCCTGGTTAAATCCGGTTTCGGGCATGATCCGGTCGTCGTAAAAACGGGCATCATTCTCCATATCCCAGGTTTCGAAGAAGGTTTTGGTAGTTGACGGGCCATTCCAGGTACTGGTATAGTTGCCAAACAGTTGGTTGTAGTGCAAGGTGAAGTTCACCCAAACACTGCCGCTGCCCATGGTCACATCGCCATCCATCGGAACACGCAGGATGAACTCGGGGTGCTCGGCTACGTGTTTCTGGAACATAGCCCAGTAATCGTCGGCCACAGCATAATCAGGCGAAGCAATCAGTTGGTCGCAGTAGGTAATGGCATCGGCCCATTTGGCCTCTCCGGTGTACACTTCATGGTTTAAATAGATTTTGGCCAACAGGGCCTGGGCGGCACCTTGAGTTACCCGCTCGGAACCTACCTCAGCTTTGGTTTTCAGGTTGGGTAAAACGGCCTTCACTTCTTCAATAATAAAATCCGTTGCTTCCTGGCGGTCCATCACGCGGGGAGTGACCGAAAAATCCAGCTCGTCAGCCTCGCGGAAAGGCACCTGTCCGTATAAGTCATTAATCAGGTACATGTAATAGGCACGCAAAAAACGGGCTTCATTAATGTATTGCTCCGTTGTGGCATTCTGGTCGAACTGACCAATGTAGTAAATGGCGGTATTGGCCCTTGAAACTCCCTGACTTAGCGCATCCCAAACGTTCTTCATGCGCACATGGTCCGGCGTCCAGGTATGGAGGTGCAACTCTTGCCAGGCGCCATTATCGTACCAGTCGGACCCACGGGTCGGAATAATCACCTCATCAGTGGTCACCTCCTGTAAGCCCCAGTAGTCGTACCATTCAATCGTTCTGCGCAAACTCCCATACGGCGGGTTGATCAGGGCTTGAATATTCTGCGGATTATTAATCAGGTCAGCACCCAGTTGTTCATCCAGCACATTCTCTTCCAGATCGGTACAGCCCACGGCCCCAAACAGGCCCAGTACCGTCAGTAATAATATGATTTTATCGTGTCTCATTTGTTTCAGTTTTTAGGTTAAAATTGAAAGTTTACGCCAAAAGTAAAGGTCCTCGGCTTGGGATAGGTAGTGTAGTCGATCCCCATGGACGGGACACCGTTCTCCGATGCGTCCACATTCACTTCGGGGTCGAAACCACTGTAGTCCGTTAGCAACAGCAGGTTGTTTCCGGTTACATACACCCTTGCCCGGCTTAACCAGTCGATGGCTTTGGTGTCGAAAGTGTATCCCAGGGTCAGGTTAGACAAGCGTAAGAACGAAGCATCTTCAATAAATCGCGAAGAGAACGCGTTGGAGTTGGAGGGACTTTCGTTGGATTCGAGTACAGCCTTGGTGACATTGTAACCATTGTTTAAAGGCCCTTTAAAGAACAGGGTGTTGGCTGTGTTGTTGTACACTTTATTTCCTTCGGAGCCATACCAGAACATACTCAGGTCAAACTTCTTATAGTTTAACTTCGTAGTAAAACTGTAGGTGATGTCGGGCAAGGCCGATCCAAGATACTCTCGAACAACATTCCCTTCGGAGTCTGTTTTATAAGTACTCAGGCCATTGGCATCCAAACCTTCGAACACCATGCCGTAGAAGGTTCCAACCGGCTGTCCGTTCGTGATAATTTGTACCCGGGTATCACTCAATCCCTGTCCGCTGGCATTACCGGTCTCAATCAGTTTTACCGGCAAATCCTTGACCTCATTTTTAATGTAAGCGAAGTTCACGCCCAACTCCCAGCTCAGGTCATTACGATCAACCACCAAACCATTCACGCCCAGCTCAATACCATTGTTGATGATTTTTAAATCAGGCACATTCTGCCATTGCGTTTGTGTAGCGGCAGGAGCTTTTGCCGGAATTTCCAACAAAACATCTTCGGTGGTTTTGTTGAAAACATCGATGGTTCCCGACAGGCGATTTTCGTAAAATCCAAAGTCGATCCCAAAGTTTGTTTGAATGGTGGTTTCCCATTGAATATCGGGGTTTGGTGTTCTCAGGAACGTGATTCCCGGAGAAAGCGCGCCGTTAAAATAGCCATTGGCTGAAGGCGTGGTTCCAACTGCCAACAAAGAAATCTTATCTGGAATTTCCTGGTTTCCGGTTAATCCCCATCCCAGGCGTACTTTCAGGTTGCTTAGGTTGGTGGCTCCTTCCATAAAATCTTCTTCAGAAAGTCGCCAGGCAAAGGCCGCCGATGGAAAAAATCCGTATTTCTTGTTCTCACCAAATTTGGAAGAACCGTCAAAACGGCCGGTAAAAGTAAAGAGGTACTTGTCTTTGTAATTGTAGTTGACCCGTCCGAAGAACGATTGCAACTCGCGCTCGTAGGCGGATGAGTTCACGTCGGCCGAAGAGAAGTTGCCATATTCGAGGTTGTCGGTGTACTTGATATCATCCACCTCAAATCCGTTGACATTCATCTCCGAAGTGGCGACTTTCATAAACTGGTAGGCGTGGCCGGCCAGGAAATCAAAATGGTTGTCGCTTCCAACATCTTTCGAATAGGTCACATAGTTTTCAATCAAGCGGTTGTTGGCCGAAATGGCGTTGATGTCCGCTTCCCCTTTGTTGGTCAGGTAGCTCAATTCCTTATCCTGGTTCACGCGGCGCTCGGCCACGGTGCGGTCAAAGCCAACATTGATTTTGTACTTCAAATTAGGAACGATCTGGTATTCAGCCGACATGTTGGCCAAGATCCGGTCGGTTTGGGTTTCGTCGTCCACCAGATCGATCATGGCCACCGGGTTACGCTGGTCAATGGCATGTTGATAGTAAGAACCATCGGAGTTATAGATTGGGAAGGTTGGGTTCAGCTTCAAGGCTGAAAGAATCAGGTCACCTTCAAAACCTCCGGTTTCGGAAATTGGCGCCCGATAATCTTCTACATGCGAAGCGATCAAACTTCCAACCAAATTCAGGCGCCCTTCAAAGGCTTTTTGCGAAACCTTAATCTTACCATTCAGCTTTTGTACGCCTGTTGATTCAATAATCCCTTCCTGGTCCAAATAGCCCAATGAGGTTTGGTAGGTGAAGTTATCGGTTCCGCCACCGTATGACAGGTTGTGGCTTTGTGTAATTCCCGTGGCAAAAATCTCATCCTGCCAGTTGTTATTGGCTCCCATATCCAAAAGTTTTGTTCCATCGGCTTTGGTATAGGAACGGAATTCATCGGCAGTAAGCATATCCATCTTCTCGCGGATTTGCGACACCCCCACATAACCGTCATAGTTCAGCGTGCCTTCGCCTTTTTTCCCTTTTTTGGTGGTGATGATCACCACGCCATTCGCACCCCGGGCACCATAAATAGCCGTTGACGAAGCATCCTTTAAAATATCGATCGACTCAATATCCTCCGGGTTGAGAAAGCTGATCGGGTTTTTGTTTGATGATTCGTTGATCCCGGCAGCTGTTCCGCCGTTTGGTGTAACATCGGCGTTATCCAGAGGAATTCCGTCAACCACATACAGCGGTTCCTGCCCCGAACGAATGGAGTTGGAACCACGAATACGAACGGACATGCCACTTCCGGGTTCCCCGCTGTTTTGGGTGATATTGACACCCGAAACACGTCCCTGCATCATTTCCACCGGCGAGGTCGCCACACTTTTATTCATATCATCTTCCGTCAAACGGTTCATGGCGCCAGTCAGGTCACTTTTGCGCTGAACACCATAACCAACGGCCACAATTTCTTCAATCTGAAGGACATCTTCAACCAGTTGAATGTTGAACGTGCTGCGGTTGCCAATCGCTACTTCCTGCGGCTGAAAGCCAACAAAAGAAAACACCAGCACTTGGGCATCATCAGGGATTGAGAGATTGAATGCCCCGTCAAAATCGGTGATGGTTCCGGTGGTGGTTCCTTTGACCAACACCGTCACTCCGGGCAAAGGTTGTCCTTCCGAATCGACCACCTTGCCGCTGACCAAGTTTTCGGCTTGTTGCCCCATGGCAGGCAGTGGATTTTCGGCCCGTTGGGTAATGACAATCTGCCGGTCTTTGATGGTGTAATCGACCGCTGTTCCGGAAAAAATCTGATCCAGAATTTTTTCGACCGAAGAATTTTTGACGATCACCGACACTTCTTTCGTGACATCCAGGATGTCGTCAGAATAAACAATAATGTATTCACTGTTCTCTTCAATTTCGGTGAACACTTGCTTAATGGTGGCATTGTTTAGCCTAAGCGAGAATTTTGTGCTTTGCGAATAGCTGTTCCCAACAGCGCTTAAAACACTGAGCAGAAGCAATAATACAGATAACCTCATAACAAGGAACATTTTTTTGAATCCTCCACTTGAATGAAAGATTCTTTGATACGACTTTTTTTTCATACTTTTAAAACGTTTAGTTTAACGACTAATAATCAGAGCCCTTGGGCTAACCGGAGGATATGGCGGTATTCTCCGGTTTTTTTTTTGAAATTTATTTCTTCATAACAATAAAATCTCCGTTGCTTTTTTTGGCCCAATCAATCGGAACCGTTAGTTTGATAATATTGAGTACTTCTTCGGGGCTTTTCTCCAAATCGAGTTTTCCCGAAATTTTATACGCTCCAACAAGCGGGTCTTTCAGGCTGATGTGAATGTTATAGTAGCGTTCAATCATTTTAATCAGCCGGTTAAGATCTTCAGATTCTGATTTCAATACGCCTTCTTTCCACGACGTGTACATGCTCACATCAACCACGCGCAGTGTTGTTTCGCGGCTTTCTCTGTTCAGGGTCAGCTTTTGATTGGGCACCAGCAGGATTTGCTGATCTTTTTGAATGACACCATTCCCCTTAATCTCCAAACCAACACTTCCTTCTTCCAGAATGGCAGCTACGAAATCATCTTCGGGATAGGCCGACACATCGAAGCGGGTTCCAAGCACCTGCACATTCATATCGGAGGTGCGCACGATAAATGGCTTCTCCTTATTTTTAGCCACATCGAAATAAGCCTCCCCAATCAGCATCACTTCGCGTTTTTTCCGAAGAAAAACAGAAGGATAAACCAACTGGCTTCCGGCATTCAACCACACTTTGGTACCATCTGAAAGGGTAATCATCGATTTTTTTCCGTAGGGAATAATCACCTTGTTCATATATTCCCTGCCTTCGAGTTGGTTTTGGTTGATGGTGTCATTGTTGACGATGAGCTGGCTGCCGGTACTGCCATAGGTAATGGCCGATTCCTTTTGTTCCAGCGAAACTTCGGAGCCGTCGGATAGAATGATTTTGGCTTCATTGCTGCCCGACTCATTCAACTCAGTCAGGTCGTAGTGGAGTTCGCGCGAGTTTTCGTACAGGTAAAAAGCCAGGGCGCCCGAGGCAAACATGAGCAACAGCACTGCTGCATAGCGCAACATGCGAACCAGCTTCCGGACTTTTGGGCGCTTGGCACTTCGAAGCACGCCGTTCCAAATGTCGTAGGTTTCATCCAGGCTCAGTTTTTCATGCTCGTGCTGAAACATACTGACAATAAACTTGGCCTGCTCCACATTCACTTTCCGCTCAGGAAATTCTTCGATAAATGATTTCCAGAATTTTTCATGCTCCTCCGTGGGATCATTCAACCACTGAATGAAATAATCGTCTGCTAAAAAATCCTCGGGTGTGTAGTTTTTATACTTCTCCATCTTTACAAGTTCTGCTCACAAAAGACAGCGACTTGCTTTTTGTTGATGGATTTTTCAGAAAAAAATACCTGCTAAACAACAGGTTTTATATTTCGAAGGAATAAAACAAGGAAAGATTGGTTGAAAATATCAGACTTAACCGACAGGATTTCACGAAGTTTAGCAATGGCACGATGAATCAGTGCCCGCGACGATTGGTAGTTTAAATTCATAATCATCGAAATTTCCTTGTAGTCCAAGCCCCGGGTAAATCGCAGGTAAATGGCTTCTTTTTGCCGATCGGTCAGCGACTCAATGGCTTCAACCAGTTCCTTTTTCTGGCGCTCGGTCAGTTCAAACTCGGTATGGTCAAAGCTGTGCAAAAAAGCCAGGTCAAATCGGACGGTGGATTCAGCATCAACATGTTGAAGCCGATGTGCCTTCTGAATTTCACGCACCAATTTACGTTTCATCGCTTTAAAAAGATAAAGGCGAATGTTGTCGGTACCTGACAAGTTTTCACGATTCCGAATCAGGGTGCAAAAAATATCCTGAATCGCATCTTTCACCAAATCGCGGTCCGAAGTCATTTTGCAACCATAATCAAACAGGGCGTTGGCATGCCGTAAGTAGATGAGTGACAGCACTTGTTCGTTGCCGTGAAGAAATTTCGACCACAAGGTCTGATCATTTTCTTTCAGGTGAGCAGGCATAAAAGGTCTTCGTTAAGTTGATGGTAAAGTTAGTACAAGTGTATTAAATAATCTACATTCATAAAAATGCTTTGGTAATATTGTAAGAACAAGCTGGACTTTAATCACAGGGATTCACTAATATTTTTGTATCTTTTTTTTCAATTTTATTGAGCAAAAAAAAACAGTTCAAAAAAGCTACCTATGAAAACGTTTAGAAAATTTCTGTTAGGCCTTGGCATTATTCTTTTCGCCATGTTGGTCGTCGCCTACTTCCTTCCCCGCCACGTTCACGTTGAGCGAACAGGCACGATTGCTGCTCCGGCCAAAGTTGTTTTTAACCAGGTGAATAACCTCCACACCTGGGACAAGTGGGCCGTCTGGATGCAGATGGATCCGGACATGCAAGTCGAATTTGAAAACACCGGCATTGGAAAAAACGCGGCCTACACCTGGAACAGTGAAAACCCCAACCTGGGCGCGGGAAAGCTGACCATTACCGAATCGGTTCCCTACGATTCGATTGCCACCGAAATGAATTTCATGGAAGAAGGAATTTCAACCAGCTATTTTTTATTTGAAGAAAAACACGGACAGACAGCAATCACCTGGGCGTTCGACACCGACTTGGGAAACAATCCCGTTGCCCGGTGGATGGGACTCTTTTTTGAATCGATGATTGGAAGCGATTTTGAAACGGGAATTGCCAACTTGAAGGTGGTTGCAGAAACCATCGTCCAGGAAGGGCGCCCGATTGTTGAACTTGTCAAGCTCCCGGAGTTTAACTACATCAGCATACGCGAGGACGTAGAGCTGGAAGCGGTGTCGACACAAATGGGCCAGGTATACAGCCAGCTGATGAACCTGATTGAACGGCACGACTTGGTGATGACCGACATGCCCTATGCCATTTATCACAAAATTGACGGAAACCGAATCGACCTGGAATGTGGCATTCCGGTGGATTATGGCATTGAGCAGCAGGGCGCGGTGTTGTCGGGCAAAATGCCCTCGCGAACTTATGCCACGGCTGACCACATCGGCTCGTACGAGAACCTGGATCAAACCCACAGTTTTATTCAGCGCTGGATACCTGAAAATGGATTGACACTGGCCGGCAGCCCCATGGAAAAATACCTGACGGATCCCCAGCAACAGCCGGATGAATCGAAATGGGTGACCGTGATTTACTATCCGGTGCGATAGGAATTAATCGAGCATTGTTGCTGGCAAAAAATCATCCAACCACGGTAGTTTTCCATATTCATTCTCCAATTGTTGCCGTGTGCGTTGGTAAAGTTCGCGCTGCCCGGTTTCAAAATACCCTTTCATGATAAACACCTGAACCAACACTTTCAGGTAGTTGCAGGTTTCATCGCCCTGCTCAAACAAGGCCAGCGACTTTTTGTAGGCTTCAATAGCTTGCAGCTTGTCGCCCCCAAAAAGAGCCGGCCGGTTATACAGCGAATTTCCCGCTTCGAGCCAGGCCATGGGTTCGTTGGGGTCGAGCTTCAGGGCCTGCTGCACCGATGCTTCTACTTTTGGCCCCAGAAAAGGCGCTTTATACTTTGCCAGGCCTATTTTGAATGCCTGAAAAGCTCCCTGCAAACTCAGCAGCCTGGCATCGCCGGGATATCGCTTGAGCAAATCATCCAGGTGGTCATTGGCTTCGTTCAAAACCGGTTTAACCTGATCATCCTGCTCCGTTCCAAAATAATAGCCAATCAATCCGTAGCGGGCTTGCAAGGCCAGCAAAATCCACTCGCGATCATTGGGGTGCGCCGATTCTATTTCTTCCGCCCACTGAAGCCACTGGCTCATATCGCCTTTGAGATACGCCTGGTGAAACTGACAGCGGAAGGCTTCCCGGTCAGCTCCGGAAGCCCCCAGCGCCAGCATCAGCAAAACCACCGTTACGAGAGTCATTATCCTGCTAGGGTACGATTTTTCCATTGTCCGTTTTTTTTGATTCGAAGACCAAGATTGGCATAAATTAAATGCGTGAAAAATAGGATATTCAGCGGATGCAGCAGGAGACTTGCCCCCAACTTTTCGCGGCTGGCACTGGAAACAGCCAGGCGGTTGATGATGAACAAGCCCAGGTAAACCAGCAGCCCACTCCACGACCAGCTTAAAAACAAAGCGACAGGCGTGGCCAGGAGGGAAACCCAAAACAGGATCATCAAGATGCGGCTTCCCAAAAAGAACTCATGGACATTGCGAGAAAACCCTTGTAAACTGGCCTGGTAGCTTTGATACATCCGACAAAAAACATCGTTGTTTCCCAACAAAACAGCAACCCGATGCCCTTGCTCCTTCACCATCCGAACGATCAAAATATCTTCAACATAACTGGCTTTAACCTTTTTATGCCAACAATTCTTTCTATAGTGAAGGGCATCGAACAGCATAAACTGGCCATTACCCGCGGCAAACAGTGGGTTTTTCAATTTCAGGACCGCGAGCAGGGGCAATAAATTCAACAAAGCCCAGTTCATGAACGGCACAGTTATACGTTCCGCATTGCTCTGCATCAACTGACGCGGAAAAATCGTTAACAAGGCCAATTGCCTGGAATTAAAAAAGGCCAGCGCCTTTTCAAGCGAATGGCTTGCCAGCGTAACATCTGCATCGACAAACAGCAAATAATCGCCCGTTGCTTTTTTTGCCAGTTGATGACAGGCGTAGTTTTTTCCACTCCACGAAGGCGGAAGCGGTTCGCCCTGAAAATAGCCAATGCGCGGATCTTTCGCTTTCCATTCCTTCAAAATTTGCCAAGTATGATCAGAGGAATGATCATCACAAACCCAAACTTCAACCTCCGGATAATCCAACCGGAGAATCGAGTTCAACAGCCGCGGAAGATTTTCCTCTTCATTCCTGGCCGGAATCAAGATGGATACTTTTCCGCCCGGCTTGCATTTTGCCACAGGCAAAAAAGGTTTGCCTGCCGCATTCACCACCGCCACCAAGGTGCGTAAAATCATCAACACCAGTAAACTCATTGATATCAGAAGCAGGTTACTCATCTTGTTTTGTTATGCATTGATGACGAAACTCGTTGTAGGCAGTTGCTAAAGCCGCGCTTGTTTTGGCGCCTTCGTACGATTTCAAATAAAAACGAACCACTGGTTTTGCACGACTGAAATAATCGACCAGACAAACGCAAAAGCAAACCTGAATATCCACCTTCGATCGTTTTAAAATCCACGAGGCACCGCGTTCAAATGTAACCGGCGTTTGGTGTTGCGATTGAATCTGCCCTTGCGGATACAAACAAACCAAGTTGGTTGGATCATCAAGTAATGCAACGGCATAGTTCAGGCTTTCAATCAGCTCGCGCGAATCCTTCCGCACCGAAAACGCTCCACAGCGGTTGATAAACATCCGCCTGCGCAGCTGCTCCTCCAACATCATGACGTGAAATTTTCGCTTGAAAATATGCCGGCTCAGGTAAAAAGACCAATAGCCATCCCACCAGCTAAAATGATTTTGCAGCAAAAGAACCGGCTTTCCGGCAGCGGGAACTTCGCCATGAATCTCCATCCCGCGAAACTGGAAGAACATGCGCAGGCGAAAGTAAAGATCGAAAAACCAAATGGTCAGCGGATCGTGGTTTGATGAAATCATGCCGAACGCTCTCCTTTCCGTTTGTCTTTTTCGCTGTAAAGTTGCCACCACGGCACGCGCGGAATTTCGTGATGCTCCCAATGGTAGCCAAAAAAGTAACAGCTTAACATGGCCCACCAATGTGGTCCGCGTTGGCTACGTGCCCGGTGGGGCTGCATGCTTTCGGAATGCGGCTCACGATGCGGCAGGTAGGTGCCCACAAAAAACAACTGAAAGGTTGCCAGCAGGGCCGGAACAATCCAAAAAACGATGAGCTCGGGCACGCCAACCCAAATTTTTAGAATATTGAAAGCCACGGCCATCAAGAGAAACTGCCAAATCGTAGCATACCGTTTCAGAAAAACAAACCACCAAACGAAAAAATTTTGTGACCGGATGTAATAGTCCGGATCCTTTTCCGTCGCCGGAAACTGGTGGTGCAGGTAATGATTGGTGCGCAATTTTTGGTAGGAAAGCCCGGCAAAAAGTAAGGACGAAATCCACCCAAACAAAGTATTCACGCTTCTTTTTTTGCTGATGAGACCATGCATGGCATCGTGTCCGGTGATGAACAAACCGGTGTACAAATAAGCCTGCACAACAACATGAAAATAGGTCCACACCGAACTGGGCTCGGCCTGCAAAAAAACCAAGCTGTAGGTTAAATGTGCCAGCCAGCACAGCAAGACCACAATCGCAATGAATACGCCCATCATATCAGTTTTAAAATCAGATTCAAACCAAGAAAAAATACGAATTGAATCAACAAAATCCAAACCGCCAGCCGGTTGTTTAGTTGCAAACGCGCTGCCCGCATCAAGGCAAAAATCAAAAGCGAAACCAGGTACCAATCCACATAGTTTTTCAGCGGTATTTGCACCGTTTCCCACGACCACATCTTCAGGGCGGTGGCCACCGGTTCCATCACAAAATCGAAGGCAACCATCAGCAACGCGCCGATAAATGGAAAATACCAGCGTTGGTTAATTTTGTCGAAGAGCACGAACACGCCGTAGGCCAAAATCAGCCAATTGATGCCAATCAGCAAGGGGGTGTTCATCAGCTGGATGCCGAGTGCCGGCCCGTATTCATAGTCACCAAACAAGAGCCCGGTGTTCACGCCAATCAGCTCGGTGACAAATCCAATGCCGGCGACACCGATCAGCACAAAGGCCGTTTTGATTGACCATTTCCGCTGAAAATAGAGTAGCAGCAAAGTAGTCAGCAGCAAATTTACCGGCGTCAGCAAAACAAAAAGCGAGTAAGTCGCTTCAAACGAAAAACCCAGGATGCCAACCAAATAGAGGATGGCAATCACAATTTTGACGGACCGGATCACGACAGGATTTTCTTTCATCATCGTTTCATTTTTTCTTCTACCATTTCGGCTACAATTTTGGCCGACGACAAGCACAGCGGGATGCCTCCTCCGGGATGCACGCTGCCGCCAACAAAATACAAACCCGGCAAATCGCGCCGGAAGTTGGCATGCCGGTTAAAGGCCGCAAACGGACTGTTGGAACTTGGCCCGTACATGGCCCCCTGAAACGAGCCGGTCTGATCTTCAATCTTCACCGGATCAAGCACTTCTTCAAACAAAATATGTGCTTCGAGCTGTTCATCCAACAGCCGATTCAATTTCGTTAAAATCGATTGGCGAACCTCCGTTTTCAAGCTCGTCCAATCTTGCCCAACATTGGCCGGCGCATTCACCATCACAAACCAATTTTCCATTCCGGAAGGTGCGTCGGTTTTAACTTCTTTACTGCTGATAAACACATAAACCGTGGGATCGTTTGAAATGGTTTTCGTTTCGAACAAACAGGCAAACTCATCTTTATAATTTTTGCTGAAAAAAATATTGTGCAAATCCAGCTTCGGAAAACGCTTTTTCATTCCCCAATAAAAAATTAAAGCTGAAGACGAAGGCTCTGTCCGCTTAATTTTTTCCAAGCGCCTTTTATCCGGAAGAAGTTTGGAATAGAACTGATGAATGTCGATGTCGCTGACCACCAGCCCAAAATTCCGCTCCAATCCATTCACCCGAATCCCGGTCAATTGGCCGCTGCGAACAACAAGCTGGCTGACCGGCGTACTAAAATGAAACTGAACGCCTAATCGCATGGCCTGTTCCATTAGCGAATCCACAATTTGATACATGCCCTGCTTTGGGAAATAGGCGCCCAACTGGTGCTCCAAATGCGAAATAACACTCAGCGTGCCCGGCGTTCTGTAGGGATTGGATCCGTTGTAAGTCGCGTAACGGTCGAACAATTGCACCAGCCGGCTATCGGGAAATGCCTTCACATTGATTTGATGAAGCGTGGAAAACGCTTTCAGCCGAAAAAACTGAAGCAGTCGCTTCAAATTATCCCAGGTCAATAATTTTTGCAGGCGATGGAAAGCGTTGAAAATAAAAACCGGTGCCGTCAACTGGTAAATTCTTTCGGCCTGTTTCAGGTAATCAAGCACGCCCGATACGGGAATTCCGGTTTTTTGCTCCACCTCCTCAGCAAACCGATCCACATCAGCAAAAGCCGTTAGCTGTGTTCCATCTTCAAAAAAATATTGGGTGATGACTTCCAGCTTCCGATAGTCAAACTTCAAATCATCATCCAGCAGTTCGTCAACCAAGTCGGGCAAGGTGAACAACGAAGGGCCCTTGTCGAACCGAAAGCCCGCCTGTCTGAACTCCCTGATCTTTCCACCCGGGTAAGCCGCCTGCTCAAACACCTCAACAGGTATGCCCAGCCGTGCCAAACGAATGGCTGTGGCCAATCCACCAATTCCTGCGCCAATGACCGCAACTTTTGATCTCTTTTGATTCATTTCTTCGTAACTTTAATGCAAGGCGACCCTCCGGCTAAATTTTGCCTCAGCAAGTTAGCCTTTCAATTTCAGCAATAAAATAGCTCGTCGAATTTCGGCAAGCAAAAAAAACTTTCAATTACTTAAAAACATTTCGCGACTAAATTGTTTAAAGAATTATAAAAATTCTTAAACAAAAAGATGAATAAGAAAGTATTGATCATCGGAACCGGATTGGCCGGCTTATCTACAGCTCTTCGACTAACGACTGACGGCTACGAAGTTGAAATGGTAGAAAAATACCATCGCCCGGGAGGTCGTCTGAATTTATTGGAGAAAGACGGGTTCAAATTTGACATGGCGCCCACCTTTTTTAGCATGAGTTACGAGTTTAAAGAACTGGCTGACTACTGCAAAATTAAAATGCCTTTCGAGTTTGTCGAACTTGATCCGCTATACTCCGTTCATTTTGAAGGCGATGATCGCTCCTATCTCATTCACAAAAACCTAAAAAAGCTGGCCGAAGAATTCAAAAAAATTGAACCGGATCTGGAAAAGAAACTAGAGCGTTTCCTGAAATCAGCCGGTGAGATTTTTCACGATACGGAGAATATTGTCATCAAGCAAAATTTCGACAGTCTGCTGGGCTATTTGCTCCAGCTGACCCGGGTACCGATCAAACATGCGCCCAAAATGTTTTACTCGATGTGGCGCGAAATGGAAAAAAACTTCGACTCGTTTGAGGTGAAGGTCATCTTCTCGCTGGTTGGCTTTTTCCTGGGGGCCACGCCTTTCGACACCCCGGCTGTTTACTCCATGCTCAACTACACCGAGCTGGTGCACGATGGCTATCACAATGTAAAAGGTGGTATGTACAAAATTGTGGAAGGCCTGGTAAAAGAACTCGAGCAGCGAAATGTA
The DNA here is from genome assembly GCF_001270965.1 of Sunxiuqinia dokdonensis. Lineage (GTDB taxonomy): Bacteria > Bacteroidota > Bacteroidia > Bacteroidales > Prolixibacteraceae > Sunxiuqinia > Sunxiuqinia dokdonensis. The sequence continues at coordinate 58,468 of NZ_LGIA01000023.1, forward strand.
AAGATGCACTACGGCGTTGAAATTGAGCGTTTCGAGAAAACCAATGGCCAGATTTCTGCCTTTTATGACCAAACCGGAAAAAAGTGGGCAGCTGATTTATTTGTGGTGAACGCTGATGCGGCGTCCTTCCGTGGCCAAATTCTTCAACGAAAAAAATACGCACCCAAAAAGCTCGACCAGAAAAAATGGACCCTGGCTCCACTCACCATCTATTTGGGACTAGACACCAAGGTGACCAACATGTATCATCACAACTACTTTCTACGGCGCAATTTCAAGGAGTACGCCGGAAAGATTTTCAAAAATACAATCAAACTCGACAAGCCTTATTATTACGTCAACATCCAGTCGATGCACAACCCGGCGTACGCGCCCGAAGGAAAAGAAAGCGTGTTTATCCTGTGCCCGGTTCCTGACCTTCGCTACAAAGCCAACTGGGACGATGCCGACGAAATTGCCGATGCTATTATTGCCGATATGGGCGAACGTACCGGCTTTGACTTTGCCGGCCACACGGAATCGCGATCGGTTTATTCGCCCAAAGACTGGGAAAGCGCGTTCAACCTGTACCAGGGAAGCGGCCTGGGTTTAGCTCACGACCTCAACCAGGTAGGCGGTTTCAGACCATCGAACAAAGACGAAGAATATAAAAACCTGTATTACGCCGGTGCCTCAACAGTTCCGGGAACCGGCCTGCCAATGACAGTGATTAGTTCAAGATTAGTAACCCAACGAATTTTAAAAGACCATGGAACTTTATCGTAAAAACAACCTGGATTGTAGTCGGATCACCACCCAAAATTACAGCACGTCCTTTTCGCTGGGTGTTCGCATGCTGAATAAAAAATACCGCTCCGGGATTTACAGCATCTATGGATTTGTGCGCTATGCCGACGAAATTGTGGATACCTTTTTTGAGCAGAACCAGGAAGAGATTTTTGCCGAGTTCAAGCTCGAAACGTTCAAAGCCATCGAACGCGGCTTCAGCATCAACCCAATTCTGGACAGCTTCCAGGATGCTGTTCACCGTTACCAAATTGATTTGGACTTGATTCATGCCTTTTTGTATAGTATGGAAATGGATTTGCACAAAACGACTTACGACCCACTTCTGCTGAAAACCTATATTTACGGATCGGCCGAGGTGGTTGGACTGATGTGCCTGCGCGTGTTTTATGCCAAAGAACCTGAGCAGTATGAACAACTGGTTACACCGGCCCGCAAGCTGGGAGCCGCTTTTCAGAAAGTAAATTTTTTACGCGATGCCCAGGACGATTTCGAAAATAAAGGCCGGATCTATTTCGAGAACATTGACTTCAACCAGTTTGATGCAGAGACCAAAGCGCAAATTGAACGCGAAATTGAGCGCGATTTTGCCGATGCCTTCCAGGGATTGAAAGCACTGAAAAAAGAAGTGCGCTTTGGCGTTTATCTGGCTTACATATACTACCTGCGGCTGTTCCGCAAAATCAAAAAAGCGCATCCCTCTCAGATATTGAAAAAGCGTTACCGGGTTTCCAATCCAAAAAAAATGTATCTTTTGGCCAACGCTTATCTAAAAAACGAGTTTAATATTTTGTAGATGGATTTACAAGCCTTCACCTATGCAGGGTTATTGTTGGGTACCATTGCCATTCCGCTGGCGCTGAGCTTCGATAAAAATGTTCATTTCTGGACCCGGTGGAAATACCTGTTCCCGGCGATTTTGATTACGGCTGTCGTGTTTATCTACTGGGATATCCAGTTTACAGCAGCCGGCATTTGGAGTTTTAATCACGAATACGTCGTAGGTTCCTACTTTTATGGATTACCGGTTGAAGAGTGGTTGTTTTTTCTGATTGTACCTTATGCCTGCGTATTTATCTACGAAGTGATCAACTTTTATTTTCAGCGGTATGAATTTCCAAACTTGTTTGTCGCCATTAGCCTGATCCTGATTGTGGTTTTTGCCTTGCTCAGCTTGTTTAACCGCGGCCAACTCTACACCTTTTTCAACTTTTTGTTTGCCGCCATCTTTTTGGGCTATGTCATCTTCCGAAACCAGTTTAAGCAGCACCTCACCAAGTTTTATGGCACCTATCTGATCTCGCTGCTGCCATTTCTGCTTGTTAACGGGGTACTAACAGCCCTACCGGTGGTCGAATATCACAGTGCACACATACTCAACATCCGGGTATTTACGATTCCTATTGAAGATTTTGGCTACTTGTTTTTGTTGCTTCTCATGAATATTTCCATTTATGAAACGCTAAAAACTCAGCGCTACTACTAACCACAAAGCGGCACAAGCGTTCCATAAAAACAGCGTTTTCTATTCAGCAACAGCAATTTTAATGACGAGCTTTTTCACCGGCTTCGACTCTTCGATCAATATTCCCGGCCGGTGGACATCTTCAGGAAAAAACAAAAAGAAACAACTTGGTGTGGCTGTAAAATACTCGCCTTCCTGTTCTCCAAAGAAGATCAAATCCTTGTCTGCGTCGTACTGCTGCGGTGCCAGGGCGCTACTCAGCGGCATTTGTCCCATGCGTTCCTCGCCTTCAATCAGGTACTGCAAATCGATGTATTTTCGGTGCGCCTCCCACCTGGCCTCTTCCGGGGTTTTGGTGGAGTACTCCGACACCGTGGCAAACACCTGATCACCAAGCAAAGGATACTTCCCCGGATCCAATGATTTCAGGTCCTTGGATAAAAACTCAAACACCGCTGTCCAACGATCAGCGTGAGCATGATAGTGATTGTAAAATTCGGTAATATTGATTGATGCATGTGCTTTAGGTTCATCTTTCGAAAACCAGCCACCTTCGTGAAACCACATTTGTTCTTTACTCATTTCTTTAGTTTTTTCGGGCCAAACACCCGGGTATTACTTTCTATATTCCGCTCATCACCTGTCCTTTAATCTCGAAATTGATTATTCATCCACCCCAGCGGCTTCCTTCCCTCTCAACATCCTGTTTGTGTGGGTAAAGGTAGAAAAAAGTAATTACCCGCATGACATAAGATGGCTTTAATCAATATTAAATGATGGTACCGCTCAAGGTTAAGAAATTATAAAATAGCGCTAATTTTGAGCCTCTTACCAAAAACATTTCGACAACTTTGCAGTTGTTATTTATGAAAACAATGTTCGATAATGGATCTTTTTGGAGTCGTTAAATTAATTCACGTTTTTCTGTTAGCCATGGTAAAGTATTCAGTTACTTTTCCTTATGCTTTGCTGATCGGCCTCGATGCGACACAGGCAATCCTTGTCGTAACGATTGGTGGAATCAGCGGCTTTTTCTTTTTCTACTACCTCAGTGCCGCGCTGCTTCGATTGCTAAAGCGGCGCCACATTAAAATCGTTGGATTTTTCAATACCCGATTCAACATCGACCTCAGCCGGCTTTCTCAAAAATGGAAACCCAATTTCTCCGGCTCAATGAAAAAAAGGCGTTTGTTTGTGCGGTTTCGCAACCGGTATGGCTTCATTGGAATCATCATTGCCACGCCGGTACTGCTGAGCATTCCGATTGGAGCCTTCCTACTCAACCGCTATTACTCCCGACGAAAGCATGTCTTTGCATACATGGTTCTGTCCATTTTGGGCTGGTCGCTGCTCTTTTCAGCGATCGTTATTATTTAACGGACTTTCGCCAAGCTCTTTTCTTCCTATTTGACAAGGTCTTATCTTTGGTTATTCTTTTTTGAATGACTGTGATGAAACAAACCGACTTTTATGCCCTGCTCGACACTTGGGAGAACATTCATGTGCTGGTTGATTACCTGATTGAATACCCCGATCAAATTGAAGATTTAGTAGATATCGGCTTGAATGCTCCGCAAAAAGAAACCTGGCGGGCCGTTTGGATCATGGACCGGATCCATGAAAAGAAGCCGGAGCTGGTTCGTGCGTACATTCCCCGCTTTATTGAAGCACTGCCGCTGACCAATCATGAAAGTAAGCTGCGGCACTTGCTAAAACTTGTCAGTCTAAATCCGCTCCCTCAAGACCAACTGGGCATGCTTTGGGATTTTGGTCTGGGCGTATTTGCCGATGCTTCACGACCAATCGCCATCCGCGTGCATGCCATGCAATTGCTATTCGAAATTACTGAAACCGTCCCGGACCTCAAACCCGAGCTCATGCAACTGATTGAACACGAAATGGAGTTTCATGGTTCCGCCGGAATCCGATCGCGTGGGAAAAAGCTGCTAAAGAAACTTTTGGCGGCAAGGTAAAACCGCGCCGTCGATTGACAAAACGCCAACTAAAATCACCTAAGGCGTTGCACATTCAAAAAGGTCGATTTTTTTCATTGAAAAAGGTTTGGGGTTTGATTTTTTTTATATTTTTGCAGCGTCTTTAAAGAAAAGACACTGAATGATTGACCCGTGGTGTAATTGGCAACACGTCTGATTTTGGTTCAGAAGAGTCCAGGTTCGAGCCCTGGCGGGTCAACAAAAAAGCTTGCAGTTTTCTGCAAGCTTTTCCTTTTTAAATACATTTGTCGGGTTCAGATTTCTCCCACAAAAATACCAGGTCATACCAATCTACCGGATTGAAAAGTGATAATCGCCCGCGTCAAGCTCCAAAATCACCTGATTCTTATTTTCTTCCAGAATTTTCAGCCTGGTGTTTTTCGTCAAATTTTTTCCTCCCGCTTCGACTTTTGCTCCCCGAAGCTGGAGCGTGGCCGTGCTGTTTGCCGGAACCGACACCTGGTATTCAACCGTTCGTCCATTCCTTTTCCATGAGGAGACAATGGTGCCATAGGGGCTTTCGTGCGTAGCTTCAAACTGATCCAGTCCTTTCACGAAATTCGGTTTCAACAGGATATTTTTGAAGCCGGGTTGTTCTTCATCGGGGAAAATACCACCCAGCGCTTTGTAGTACCAGGCGCTGATTTCGCCAAACATGATGTGATTCATCGAAATATCGCTTTTGGCATCCAGCGGCCAGTTTTCGTAGAACGTGGTGGCGCCGTTTACAATCCACCAGCCCCAGGACGGAAAGGTTTCTTGTGAGGCCACTTCCCACGCCAGCTCCGGGTAGCCATTTTCGCTCAGGGCATTCAGAATGGCTTTGGTGCCGAGCAGACCCACATCAATGTGCTTGTCATCGGCTTCCACCCGTTTGGCCAGGTTTTCGGCTACCTTTGCTTTTACTTCTTCCGGAACCAATCCCCAGTGTAGTGCTACGCTCAGCTCGGTTTGCAAACCACTGCCATACAAGCCCGTTTCACGGTCAAGATACTTGGCGTTCACCGCTTGCTTGATCTTTTCGGCCAGCGATGCGTAATGTTTGGAGTCCGCTTCTTTGCCCAGAATTTTTGCTGCCTTCGACAAGATCAAGGCATCCACGTAATAATACGCCGAGGAAGTAAACTCTTTGGGCGTTTGCGATTTTACCGGCACCCAGTCGCCCAATCCCCAGTCGGTAAGACCCGACGGATACAGCTCGTCAATATGGTCCACATAGCGTTTGATGTTGTCGTAGCAACGTTCCAGCAAGCGCGAATCGCCATAAAACAGATAAATATTCCAGGGAATAATGGCAATGGTGCTGGTCCAGTCGGGGCCGTTCGCCCAGGTGTAGCCCCAGCCGTCGGTGGGAATGATGGCCGGCAACACGCCGTTGGGCTGTTGCTCATCGCGGTGGTCGGCCAGCCACTTTTCGTACACGGTGATGCCGTCAAAATTATACAAGCCCGTTTCGATGGCAATATGGGCATCGCCTGTCCAGCCGTTTTTTTCGCGCTGCGGACAGTCGGTGGGATAGCCATACAAGTTGGAAAGATACGAGGCATTGGCCGCTTCCCAGGCTTTATTCAGGGTGGTATTGGATGAGTGAACCGTTCCTGAAGGCGGCACATCGCTGTGCATAAAGTAGGCGGTCAGGCTTTCCTGGGTCAGCTCCAGTGGCTGATCCGAAGTCACTTCCACATACTGAAATCCTTTGTAGTTAAAGCGCGGCATAAAGTGCTCCTCGCCCTTTCCACTCAAAATAAAAATATCGGTTTGAAAAGGATCCGAATCGTCTGTGGGCCGGTAGTGCACGTCGATATTGGATGGGTCTGCTTTTCCATCCGCATCCAGTCGCTCAACATGTTTTAACCGAATGGTGGTTCCTTCTGCTCCTGAAACTTGAATGCTCGTCACCCCGGCCATGTTCCTTCCGAAATCGAAGAGCCAGGTTTTTTCGCCCTGCCGGGTCACACGCACTGCCGGAATTTCGGTCACATGGCGAATTGGGTGCAAAACCTGCGCTGTAATGTTTTGCGAGGGCGCATTGGTGAGCATCGCATTGCGCCAGCCTTCCGCCTTGAAGCCGGGTGAATCCCAGCCTGCTTGCTCCAGGCGGGCATCGTAATGCTCGGCCGTATAAATGCTGTTGAAAATTACCGGGCTTAGCGAAGTCTGCCAGTCTGAGCCGGTACTCACGATTTCCTCCGATCCGTCATGGTAGGTGATTCGCAAATCCATGCAAAACTTGGGACGGGCACGCCAGGGCGCCTGGTCGAAATACCACACGGCTGTGGATTGGTGATTGTACCAGCCATTGCCCAGCAAAACGCCAAGCACGTTTTCGCCTTGTTGCAGCTTGTTGGTCACATCGTAGGTGACGTAGAGGTTACGCCGGTCGAAACGCGTATAGGCCGGATCGAGCCGATGATCGCCAATGCGTTCGCCATTGATGGACAGTTCATACAGGCCAGCCACCGCAATATAGGCCCGTGCCGACCGGATTTGTTTATTTGTGTTGAATGCCTTTCGGAAGTAGGGAGCAGGCTTCAGCTTGTAATCATGCGTATCGCTAATCCAATGCCCTTTCCAGTTGGTTTGCTGCATCAGGCCTGTTTCAAACCAGGCGATTGGCGACCAGTCGGACCAGTTTCCGCTTTCATCCTGAATTCGTACCCGCCAGTAATAGCGGGTAAAGGGATTGAGTTCAGGGCCTTGATAAATGGCCGGAATGGTGCCGGAACTAATAGTTCCCGAGACCCAAACATTGCCGGAGCCTGAGCTCACGTCAGCCTCATCGGTTCCCACCACAATTTGATAAGCCTGCTGCTTACTTCCGGCTTCTTTAGCCACGAGCTGCCAGGTAAATCGCGGACTGGGCTCGTCAATCCCCAAAGGATTTTCAAGGTACTCACATTGAAGTTTTGTGACCGTTGATTGAGAAAAGGCTGAAAAGCTGCAAGCCAATAAAAAAACGATGGCCAGGATTAGGTTAATTTTGCTCATGGATTGAATGTTTGTCCAAAAATAGCAAATTATCCGGTTTTACGCGGGCAGTCGCCGGGGTGCTGATCTAAGCCGCCGCGTGGGACACGAAGCCGACCCCTCATCACTTTCCGAAGGCATTGAATTTTGGGGAAACAGCTTTGTCAGTGGACCGCAAGGTGAGTTTTTGGGCCAGGCCAGTTCCGATAGCGAAGAAAATCTGCTGGTTGAGGTCGATTTAAGCCGCTCGGAAGATGTGCGGCGCATTTGGCCCTTTTTCCGCGACCGCCGGATTGGAAGCTACAGCAAGCTCACCAAACGATTCCTCGATTAAGGACTCACCGATAAGACAATTTTTTTTGTTGATAACAGGATTTTGACTGTTTGCGATATCATTTTGATTCATGACAACAGGGAAATGACTTCAAACAACAGGATTTTGGCTAGTGACAACAGGAAAATGGCTGGTGACAACACGGATTTTGGCTAG